>CAKZIH010000070.1 GCA_936931335.1 uncultured Nostocoides sp.
CTGCTTGGCGCCGGTGAGGGCGACCTTGTCGGCGTTGATGATGATGACGAAGTCACCGGTGTCCACGTGGGGGGCGAAGGTCGCCTTGTGCTTGCCACGCAGGAGCGCCGCGGTGTGGGTCGCCAGGCGGCCGAGCACGATGTCGGTGGCGTCGATGACGTGCCACTGACGGGTGATCTCACTCGCCTTCGGGGTGAAGGTACGCACGGGTACTGCCTTACTGTCTCGGATGGTCACCGGCGCTCGCGCGCGGTGAAGGGGCCGTATGTCGTGAGCTCCCGGCGGGCTAGCCGCTCGCTGGCCGCTGGCGCGCCCGAGGGCACACGACACAACAGTCCTCAATTCTATGGGGTGCCATCGCGCCACCCAAATCTTGCGAAGCCCCTGTGTTTGGCTAGCTGACCTGCGCATTCACTCATCCGCGCAGAAATCGCACATTAGTTGTGCAAATGAATTATGCAAAGGTATTGTGCGATCCATGACCGATCCCGGCTCGTTCATCCGCCTCGATGCCACCTCCATCAAGGTCCTCGCGCACCCCCTGCGTGCACGTCTAATGAGTGCTCTGCGGCTGACGGGTCCGGCGACGGCAACCGCCCTGGCGCGCGAACTGGGCACCAACTCGGGGGCCACGTCATATCACCTGCGCAAGCTGGCCGAGGTGGGGTTGGTCGTCGACACCGGGGAGGGGGATGCCAAATCGCGGGTATGGGCGGCGGCCACCGAGTTCACCCGGTTCGACCAGACGGACTTCGACGACGATGAGAACGCCGCCACCGCCATGGGGTGGCTGGAGCGGGACTGGTTGCGCCATTTCACCGAGAAGTTCGGGCGCTGGCTCGATGTCCGGGAGGCCTGGCCCGCTCCGTGGCGTACCCAGGCGAGCATGAATGACACGCTCGTCGTGGTCACCCCCGAGCAATTGGCCGAGATGCACGCCGAGATCGATGCGGTCATCGAGCGCTATCGCCGCGTGGGACAAGGCAATCCACAGGCGAAGCGGGTCGCGGCATACCTGGTCTTCTACCCGGTCGACATGGACCGGGCGCCGCGGCGATGACCGCCATACCTGCCGCCGCAGGCCCGCCGCTCTCCCCCGCCCAGGCGCGGCGTGTCTTCTATCTGCTGACGCTGACCCGATGGTTCCCGGTCGGTCTGGTGGTCGGCATCTTTATCTTGCTCGCGACCAGCCGGGGACTGAGCACCACGCAGGCGCTCACCGCGAGCGCAGTCTCCGGCGTCGTCTGCTTCGCCCTGGAGTTGCCCACCAGCGGTTTCGCCGATGCCTTGGGCCGGCGGCCCGTGTATGTCGTTGCCGCCGTAGTGAATGTGATCACCGGCTTCTGTTATCTCTTCGCCCACAGCTTCTGGGCATTCGCAACCGCGGCCGCGCTGATGGGAGTCTTCCGCGCACTGGACAGCGGCCCGTTGGAGGCCTGGTTCGTGGACACCGTGCACGAGAGCGAGCCGGGCAAGGACGTGGATCAGGAACTGGCGCGGGCCGGCAGCCTGCTGGGGGCGGCGATTGCCGCCGGTGCGGTGCTCTCCGGTCTGCTCATCTGGTGGCACCCGGTGCGCGCCCAGCCCGCCCTCGATCTGGCCGTATGGGTGTTCGCCCTCGCCAATGTCGCCCACTTGGTGGCAGTGCTCGTGCTGCTGCGCGAGACCCCGCGCCATGACACCGAGGCAACCCGCCGGGCCAACCTCAGCCGGTCGGTACGCCAGGCCCCGCGGGTCGTCGGCTCCGGCGTGAAACTGTTGGCGCGCAACCGCATCCTGTTGGCGCTGATCTGCGCGGAGGTGTGCTGGTCGGTCGGCATGATCGGATTCGAGTCGCTGCTGCCCCTGCGCCTCGAGGAGGTGCTCGACTCGACCCAGCGGGCCGGGGCCCTCGTCGGCCCGGTCGCCGCCGCCGGCTGGGCGGTTTTTGCCCTCGGCAGTGCACTGGCCGGCCGGCTCTCTCGGCGGATCGGAATAGCCCGCGCCGCGATGATCGGCCGGGTGCTCAACGGGGTGGGCGGCGTCATCATGGGTCTGGCGCTGGGCCCGGTCGGCCTGGTCGCGGCCTATCTGTTCACCTATTCGATGCACGGGATGAATGGCGCGCCGCACAGTGCCCTGCTGCACCGCGAGGCGGCGGCAGATAATCGCGCGACCGTGCTGTCGATGAACTCGATGATGGCCCTCCTGGCCTTCGCCGTGGCCGGCCCGCTCGTCGGCCGGCTCAGCGAAGTCACGTCGCTGCGCGTAGCCATGGTCACGGTGGGGGCGATCGGCACCCTCGGGGTCCTCGGCTACCTGCCCGCCCGCCGCCACGAACGCTCCGCCAGGGCGCTAGACCGGGACCCAGCCGCGCCACCGAACGCCAACTCGGCCGGGTGACCCGGGCCGGCCGGCAGATCGGCCGGCCACGCTGCCCCGGGATCGACGGCCGGGTCCGGCCCGGTCCGGCCGCCCTCTGCGACGATGCCGGCCATGAACCGAGAGCTCTCGGACAGCGAGATTCGCGAGATTGCCACTCCGTCCGGCCCGGCCCGTGCCCATCTCGACCTCAATCCGACTGGCCGTGGCTTGCTGGTGTTGGGCCATGGCGCCGGCGGCGGGGTGGACGCGGCCGACCTGCGGCTCGCCGGAGCGGCGGCGATCCGGCTCGGGATGTCGCTGGCCCGGGTGGAACAGCCATACCGGGTCGCCGGGCGCAAGGCGCCCGCTCCCGCCACGGTCGCCGACGCTGCCTGGACCGCGGTCGTCGCCGAACTGGTCCCGCTCGCGGACGGACCCCTGGTCACCGGCGGCCGGTCGTATGGCGCCCGGGTCGCCTGCCGCACGGCGGCGGCTACCGGCAGCTCGGGCGTGCTCTGCCTGGCCTTCCCGGTGCAGCCCGCGCGCGCCGGCGCTCCGTCCCGGCAGCCCGAGCTCGACGGCGTCGGGGTGCCCACCCTCGTCATCCAAGGTGATCGGGACCCATTCGGTATGCCGATCGGCTCGCCAACCACCGAGATCGCCGTCGTCTCTGGCGACCATTCGCTGCGACGAGATCACCCGCAGATCGAGGCCATCGTCGAGCGCTGGTTGACCGACCGCCTCGCCGGCGGCTGATCTTCCCGCTGGCCGAGGCTTGGCGCTGGACAAGCGTCGACGCGGCGGATTGTGCAACCGCCCAGCTGTGGCCCCGCCGAAGTCGCTCAGACCCGCAGCCAGGCGAGCACCGCGAGGACGCGGCGATGGTCGTCGGGCGCCAGCGGCAGGTCGAGCTTGGCGAAAATGTTGTTGATGTGCTTGGCGATCGCCTTCTCGGTGACCACCAGCGAGCCGGCGATCGCGGCATTCGAGCGTCCTTCGGCCATAAGCGCCAAGACCTCTCGTTCCCGCTCCGTGAGCCGATCCAGCGGCTCTTCGCGCCGCCGATTCATCAGCGTCGCAACGACTTCCGGATCCAACACGGTCCCCCCGGCGGCCACCCGGCGCACGCTGTCCACGAACTCGCCGGCATCGGCGACCCGGTCCTTGAGCAGATAGCCGATCGCCCCATCCCCCGAGGCGAGCAACTCCCGGGCATAGAGGTGCTCGACATACTGGCTGAGCACCATGACGGGGAACCCCGGTCGCGCGCCGCGCGCCTGGATCGCCGCCCGCAGGCCCTCGTCGGTGAAGCTGGGCGGTAACCGGACGTCGAGGACGGCGACCTCGACGTCGGGTCGCTGCAGCGCCTCGGCGAGCCCGTCGGTCCCCTCAAGGGCCTGCACGACCTCGAAGCCGTATGCCGTGAGCAGCCGGGTCAGGCCGTCGCGGAGGAGGGCGTGGTCTTCGGCGACCACAACGCGCATGGCACCTCCATCGTCACCAGGGTCGGCCCGCCGGCCGGACTGTCCACCGTCATCGTGCCGTCAAGGGCGGACAGCCGACGCGCCACCCCCGCCAAGCCCGTCCCCTGGCCTGGGTTCGCCCCACCGCGTCCGTCGTCCCCGACCTGCAGTCGCAGCCTGCCGTCCAGCCCGGCGATGACCACCCAAGCATGTTGGGCCCCAGCGTGTTTGACGACATTGCTCAAGCATTCGGCCACGGCGAAATACGCGGCGGACTCCAGCGGCGCCGGGGGCCGGCCCGGGAGCGTGGCATCCACGGTCACCGGCAGCGGCAGGTCCAGCGCTAGCGCCTGGACCGCGCCGATCAACCCGCGATCGGAGAGCACCGGTGGATGAATGCCGCGCACCACGGCACGGATATCGCCCAGCGCCGCACCGGTGCTGGTGCGTGCCTCGTCGAGCAGCCGGCGCGCCGCCTCCGGATCGCGATCGAGCAGGTCGGCCGCCATTCCCAGGTTCATGCCGAGGGCGACCAGCCGCGCCTGGGCACCGTCGTGCAGATCCCGTTCGATGCGCCGCACTTCCGCGGCGGAGGCATCGACGGTCTCGGCGCGGGTAACGGTGAGATCGGCCACCCGCCGCTGCAGGGCGTCACTGCGGTCGGGACGCAAGATCGCCCGCTCGGTCTGAGCTCGCCACCGCAGCAACGAATCCCCCATGAACCACCACAGCAAGATCAAGGCCAGCCCGCACCCCAGCAGCAGCGGCGGCACGAATCCCAGACCCGTGCCGGATCCCCACAGGCCGAACGCCGTGGCAATCGTGGCGAGGGCACCCAGCGGCATACCGACGACCAGGCAGGAGAGGACCAGCCCACCGGTGGCCGCGAACGCGAGCCAACCGACGCGCTGCCAGAAGGCCCGTGTCCCGAACCAGCCGATCACGGTGCCCCATGGGCTGAATCCGCCCGCGGTCAGCGGGGCCACCGCGATCTCACGCTCCAGGAAGCTTCCCGCCATCCGGCAGCAATAGGCGGCCATGATCGAGATGAGCGGGGTCAGGGGTCGGATGAGCACAACGCCAACGCCCACCGGGATCAGGGCCGCGGCCACCGTGACCCCGGCGAAGAGCAGCGCAATCGGCAGCGCTACGGCGACGTGCCCGAGGGCGTATGCCGTGGCTCGCCACGGCGGCCGGTGGGACAGGGACATGGCTCCATCCTGTCCCGAACGCCCGGGGCGCGCAGTGGTGCAGGCACCACTTCATACCGGGGTGGCAGGGCCCCCGACAACACCCCCACGCGGGCGGCACGGTGGACGACATACCAGCGCGGCGCGCGTCGCCTGGGCCAACCTGCTCCTGGACAAGGATCCGAAATGCCTTCTCTTACTGCCATTCCGAGCGCGACCGCGCGGTGGAGTGCGCGCCATCCCTGGCGGGCGATCGGCGGCTGGCTTGCATTCGTTGCGCTGGCTGTCGGCCTGGCGATGGTCATCCCCACAAAATCGACGACGGAGGCGGACTACCGCCTCGGTGACTCTGGCCGCGCCCAGGCGATCCTGGAGGCCGGCGGCCTGCGCCAGCCGGATGCCGAGAACGTCCTGATCACCTCGCGGAGTGGTCCGCTGCCGAAGGATCAGGTGAGCGCGGTGGGCCGGGAACTCACCACCGCGATGTCGCGCATCCCGACCGTTGCGCAGGTCGCCGAGCCGGTATGGAGTGCCGATCGCTCCGCGGCCCTGGTCCCGGTGACCCTCAAGACGGGCGCCGACGAGGTGGCGCCGCTGCTGGCGGCCACTGCGACGGTGCAGGCGGCACATCCCGGCCTGGAGATCCGACAGGGCGGCGATCTGTCCATCCAGTCCGGGATCAACGACCGGGTGGCCGAGGACCTGCATACGGCCGAATTCCTCAGCATCCCAGCGACTTTGGTGCTCATGCTGCTCGCCTTCGGCGCGTTGATCGCGGCCGGGGTGCCGGTCCTGCTCGCCGGCACCGCGGTCGGCGCGAGCATGGGGCTGGCCGCGCCGATCTCCTATCTCGTGCATGCCGAGCCCACCGTCAATTCGATGATCGGGCTCGTCGGGATGGCCGTCGGCGTCGACTACTCGCTCTTCTATCTCAAGCGCGAGCGGGAGGAACGCGAGAAGGGCGCGTCCACCGTCGACGCCGTAGAGATCGCCGCCCGGACCTCCGGCCACGCGATCCTCGTCTCCGGGGGTGCGGTCATCGTGTCGATGGCCAGTCTCTATCTGGTCGGCGCCGCCACCTTCAACTCCCTGGCCACCGGCGCCATCGTCGTGGTCGCGGTCGCCGTGCTCGGCTCGATCACCGTGCTACCGGCCCTGCTGGTCAAGCTCGGCACATGGGTCGATCGGCCACGGATTCCGTTGCTATGGCGCATGACTCGCGGAATGCAGCGCGGTGCGGTCAGCAGCAGACTCACCGCTCCGGTGCTGCGGCATCCCGCGGTCGCGCTCCTCGTGGCGCTGGCGGCGACGGCGGCCCTGGCCGTGCCCGCCCTGGGTATGCGCGTGCACGGTGCCAGCCTGGAGACCCTGCCGGGCGATATCCCCGCGGTGGCGACGGCGAAGCGCATCGCCGAGGAGTTCCCCAGCCGCGGGACCAGCGCGGTCGTGGTGGTCCGTGCCGACGCGCAGGCCCAGTCCCAGGTGGCGGCCGCGCTGACCAAGCTGGCCGGCGAGGCCGAGCGGGCGGCATACGTCGAGGGGGCGTCAGCCGACGCGATCCGCACGTCAGCCGACCGCACGGTCACCCGGTTGGACCTGCCGATCCCCTTTGGGGAACGAGACAGCAAGACGGAGAACGCGATTCACGACCTGCGGAACACCTTGGTGCCCAATGCTCTTCACGGCATCACGGCCGAGTATGCCGTCGGCGGCAGCGCCGCGGAGAACCTCGATTTCGTCGACCGGCAGAGCGGCCGAATGTCGTATGTCGTCGGCCTGGTCCTGCTGCTCACCCTGGTGGTGATGTTCGGCGCCTTCCGCAGCCTGCCGTTGGCGCTGGTGTCCGCCGGGCTCAACCTGCTCTCCGTCGGCGCGGCCTTCGGGGTGCTGCGGCTGGTCTTCCAGGACGGCCGGTTCACCTCGCTCTTGGACTACACCAGCCCCGGCTATGTCATCGACTGGATTCCGCTCTTCGTGCTCGCGATCCTGGTCGGGCTGTCGATGGACTATCACGTCTTCGTCACCAGCCGGATCCGGGAATGGGCCGACACCGGGCTGCCGATGCGTGAGTCGGTCCGGCGGGGACTGGCCGAGACGGCGGGCGTGGTGACGAGTGCCGCGGCGGTGATGATCGCGGTCTTCTCGATCTTCGTCACCCTGTCGATGCTGGAGATGAAGATGATGGGCGTCGGCCTCGCGGCGGCCATCCTCGTGGACGCGACGCTGGTGCGCTTGGTGCTCCTGCCGGCCGCGCTCGTCCTCCTCGGCGAACGGGTGTGGCCCCGCGCCGCCGCGCACGCCCGACCCGACCGAGCCCCGATGCTGGAGGGAGCGTCGGGGCTGGTCGGGGCCGGCCGCCGTTAGTTCCCCTCACTCGTGCAGCGCTCCCGGCCCACGCTCGGGGGCGCTGCACCGGCCTGGCGGGCCACTCGAGCACGAGGTGGTTGAGCGTCATTCCCCGGGGTAGGAATCGATATTCCAGAGGTTGCCCTCGGCGTCACGCACCGCGGCGCTGCGTCCGCCGTGCGGCGGATGGTGCGCTTCCTGCGCCAGGGTGGCGCCGTGGGCCAGGGCGAGGTCCACGACCTCGTCCACCCGAACATCGGACTCGACCACGAGATTGCAGGCGCCCTGGCTGGGCCGAGTCGCGAAGCCGACCTCGTCGTCCTCGCGCACGGAGCCGAACATCAGCCCGCCGTTGTCGCGCCACCGGAACTGCGCATGGTGCACGATGCTCGGATCGTCGGGATCCCGCACCACGAGGACCTCCACGAACCCGATGGCGGTCAGGAAGTCGATGGCCCGGTCCGCATCCCGGTAGTTCAGGCAGCAGAAGAGCTGGGGCTTGGCGGCACTGTGCGTGCTGGTGTTGGTGTCCATACCGGGAGTGTGCCGAAGCGCCTGGCCCCCCGTCTTGGATCTTTGGGAACCCGGTCGCCGGATGCTCACCGCTCGCTGGCGAACTCGGCGGGCATGTCCGTCAGGGTCTGCGTCGGCGTCTGCCCGGCCAGCGCTCGCCATTCCCGGTTCAGGTGCGATTGGTCGACATAGCCGGCGAGCGCGGCGGCCAGGGCCAGCGGCCGGCCATGCTCGACCAGAGATCGGGCGTGGTCGAAGCGGACGATGCGGCCGGCCTCCTTGGGGGTCACTCCGTATTCGGCGACGAATTGGGTATGCAGATGCCGCCGCGACCAGCCCACCTCCCGCGCAAGGTCCGCCACCCGGATCGTGCCGTGGGAGTTGAGCACGCGTCGCCAGGCCTCGGCGACCTCCGGGCGCGCCATCCGTCCCGGCCGGGCCGCACCGACGGCGGCGAGCAGCCGACGCTCGAGAAGCGCAAACCGGTCACCCCAGCCCAGTTCGCCCAGTTCCGCATGCAGGGTCGGCGAGAGCACCGGCCCGGGCGCCACGGTTGCCCGCCG
>CAKZIH010000071.1 GCA_936931335.1 uncultured Nostocoides sp.
CACCGCTCGGCCCAGCCGGAAGGAGCGCAGATCGTCGCGGAACTCCCCGGCGTCCTGATAGCGCAGGTCGCGATCCTTGGTCAACGCGAGCGCGATGATCGCGTCCAGGGATTCGGGCACCTCGGGGTTGACCGAGGAGGCCAGCGGCGGGGGCTTGGTGACGTGCTGATAGGTCAGCGACACCGGCTCACCGATGAATGGGGTGCGCCCGGTGAGCAGTTCGAAGAGCAGGCAGCCGGTGGAGTAGATGTCCGAGCGGGAGTCGACCGCCAGGCCCTCGGCCTGCTCCGGGGAGATGTATTGCGCGGTCCCCATCACCGAGGACGTCTGGGTCATGGTCGCCTGGGTGTCGGCCATCGCCCGGGCGATGCCGAAGTCCATGACCTTGACGCTGCCGTCGCCGGCGACCATGACATTGGCGGGCTTGATGTCCCGGTGGACCATGCCCATTTGGTGGCTATAGGCGAGCGCGTCGAGCACATTCTCGGTGATCCGCGCCGCCTCGTGCGGGGCCAGGCGGCCGCGCTCGCTGAGCAGTTCGCGCAGGGTATGGCCGTCGACATACTCCATGACGATCCAGGGCACGGGCAGCCGGGCACCGCCGGATTCGATCAGGACATCCTCACCGGAGTCGTAGACCGCGACGATATTGGGGTGGTTCAGGCCGGCGACGGATTGTGCCTCGCGACGGAAGCGGCCGAGGAAGTGCGCATCGCGCACATGGTCGCTGCGCAGGATCTTGATCGCCACGGCCCGCCCGAGGCGGGTGTCGTGGCCGAGGTGCACCTCGGCCATACCGCCGCGGCCGATCAGGGCGCCGACCTCGTATCGTCCGCCGAGCAGGCGAGGCACAGAGGTGGTCACGAGATCTCCTTGTGGGAGGAAAGCGGGCGCGGTTCCATCATGACCCGAGAACCGCTTCCATGACGGCCTTGGCGATCGGCCCGGCGACCGAGCCCCCGGCGGCCTCGCTGCCGGCATTGCCGCCGTCCTCGACGACGACGGCCACCGCCACCTTCGGATCGGCTGCGGGGGCAAAGGAGACGAACCAGGCATGCGGAGCCGCGCCCACGGCGTGCTGGGCGGTGCCGGTCTTACCGGCCACCTCGACGCCGGAGATCTGCGCCGCCTGGCCGGTGCCATTGCTGACCACGGCCTTCATCATCGTGGTGAGCTGCCGGGCGGTCCCGGTGGAAACGGCCTCGGAGAGCTTCTCCGGTGCGGCCTCGTCGATGGTCTGCAACTGCGAACCGAGCACCCGGGCGACCAGGTAGGGGCGCATCACCACGCCGTCGTTGGCGATCGCCGCGGCGACCATGGCCATCTGCAGCGGGGTGACTCGCACGTCGAACTGCCCGATCGATGCCTGGGCGGTCTGCGGATCGTTCATCTGCGCCGGGACGGTGCTCGGGGTCACCCGCATCGGCACGCTCAACGGCTGGCCGAAACCGAACTTTGCCGCCTGGGCGCGCAGGGCATCGGTGCCCAACCGCATACCGAGGTCGGCGAAGGCGGTGTTGCAGGAGATCTCCATGGCGTGAATGAGGGAGGTCTTGTCCCCCGAGCCGCAGGGCTGGCCGTCGTGATTGGGCAGCGGCTGGCTCACCCCGGGCAGCTTGAGCGTGGCCGAGCCGAGCACCGTCGAATCCTGGGTGTACTCCCCGGTCCCCAGGGCGGTGGCGGCGGTGATCAGCTTGAAGGTCGAGCCGGGCGGGTAGAGGTCGCCGGCGATGGACCGGTTGATCAAGGGATCGCCCGGATCCTTCAGCAGGCGGCTCCAGTTCGTGTTGACCGCATCCAAATCGTGGCTGGCCAGCAGGTCCGGGTCGTATGACGGGTGGCTCACCATCGCCAGGATCGCGCCGGTCTTGGGGTCCAGCGCCACCACCGCGCCGCGCTGGTCGCCGAGGGCGGCGTCCGCGGCGGCCTGGGCGCGGGGATTGATCGTCAGTTCCAGGCTGGCGCCAACCGGGCGTTTGCCGCTGAGCAGGTCCGAGACCCGGCGATAGAAGAGGGTGTCGCTGCGGCCGTTGAGCAGGTCATTCTGTGCGCCCTCGATACCGCCACCGGGGCCGAAGACGAAGGAGTAGTAGCCGGTGACATGGGCGTAGCGCTCCGGTTGCGGATAGCGCCGGCTCCACTTCAGCTCGTCGTCGCTGGGGACCGAGCGGGCGATCGGGTCGCCGGAGACCAGGATCGAGCCCCGCTCCCGCCCGTATGTCGACAGCAGGGTTCGCCGGTTGCCCGGCAGTTCGTTGATCGACTTGGCCGAGATGAACTGAATCCAGGTCGTGGACAGCAGCAGGGTGGCGAAGAGGGCCGCGGCGAGCACGGACAGCCGACGAATGGGGGCGTTCACCGGACGACCACCGGGGTCGGGATCGGCTCATTCTCCGGGACCGGGGTACGCGCGTGGTCGCTGATCCGAACCAGCAGCGCAACCAGGGTCCAGTTCGCCAGCAGGCTGGAGCCACCGGAGGACAGGAAGGGCATGGTCAGTCCGGTCAGCGGAATGACCCGGGTGACCCCGCCGACGACGACGAAACACTGCAGGGCCACCGAGAAGGACAGACCGGCGGCGAGCAGCTTGCCGAAGCCGTCCCGGACCCCGATGGCGGTGCGCAGCCCGCGCTCGATGAGCAGGACATAAAGCATGAGGATCGCGAACAGCCCGACAAGTCCGAGCTCTTCGCCGAATGAGGCGACGATGAAGTCGGATTCGGCGAAATAGGTGATGTCCGGGCGGCCGCGGCCCAACCCGGTGCCCAATAGGCCGCCGCTGGCCATCCCCATCAGGCCCTTGGCGAGCTGGTCGGACTGCTGCAGCGCCTCGGGGCTGAAGGTATACAGCCACAAGAGCACCCGGGTCTGCACGTGATCGAAGAACCGCCAGGCGAGCACCGCACCCCCGGCGGCCAGCAGCAAGCCGATGGCGATCCAGCCGATCCGCTCGGTGGCGACATACAACATGGCCACGAAGAGGCCGAAGAAGAGCAGCGCCGAGCCGAGGTCCTTCTGGAAGAAGAGGACGGCGAGGCTGACCCCCCACATACCCACGATCGGCCCGAGATCGCGACCGCGGGGCAGGGTCAGGCCGAGCACCCGCCGCCCGCCGATGGAGAGCACATCGCGGGTGCCGACCAGGTAGCCGGCGAAGAAGATGGCGAGCGCGATCTTGGCGATCTCGCCGGGCTGGAAGGTGAACGGCCCCAGGCCGATCCAGATCCGGGCGCCGTTGACCTCGCGGCCGATGACGGGCAGCAGCGGGAGCAGCAATAACAACACCCCACCCGTGCCGGCGAGGAAGGTGTAGCGGCGCAGGGTGCGATGGTCGCGCAGCCAGAGCAGACCGCCGATGGCGATGGCGACCCCCAGGGCGCTCCAGGTAAGTTGGCGCAGCGCCAAGCCCTCGCCCAACTCCTTGCCCTTGGCGATGTCCAGGCGATGGATCATCACCAGCCCGAGCCCATTGAGCAGGGTGGCGATGGGCAGGAGGAGGGGATCGGCATACGGGGCGCGCCAGCGCAATACCAGGTGGAAGGCCACGGCGATGGCGATCAGGCCGCCGGTCTGCAGCGCGAGATTGGCCGGGAGACCGTCGTGGGTGGTGATCTCCACGGTGGCATAGGCAAGGATCACGATTGCCACGGCGAAGACGAGCAGCAGCAGTTCGACATTGCGGCCCCGGCGCGGGCGCAGCGAGGTGACGGCGCTCATGTGCGGCTCGCGGTCGGTGCTGCCGGGCTGGTGACGGCAGGGTTGGTGGGCCTGGTCGAGGTCGACGGGGGCCGGGGGGTGGCCGCACCGGACGTTGACGCAGCCGGCGAGGAACTCGTGGCCGAGCCGCTGGCCGAATCCCTGCCCGAGGTCGACGAGCCGGATGGGGAGGCGGCGGGCGAAGAACTCGTGGAGCTGGGGACCTGCGCGTCGGCGCCGCACGACTGGCCCTTGGCCTTGGACTTGGCGCATGCCGCTGCCTGCGTACGCAGCTGACTCAGGCGCTCATTGGCCTGGGCCCGGTCGCTGACGCTCACCGACTGCTCGACCTGCTGTCGGTAATAGTCGGGCAGATCCCCGGTGGCGATATCCGTGGTCTCCACCGGAGTGGCCAGGTTCACCGGCCCGAGCGAGTAGTCGACACCCCGGTAGAGCGTGACCGTGCCGCCATCGGTGCCGATGAAGTAGCGCGATTGGCTCCAGCCGTATGCCGCATACGACCCCCCGGCGATCACCACCGCCGCGGCGGCGAGTCCGCCCAACCAGCGGGCGGCGCGCCGGCCACGGGTGCGTGATCCCTCCTCGGCCAGGGCGAGGACCTCGACCTGCTCGGTCTCCTCCTCGAGACCGAGGCGGCGGCGCAGTTCGGCGGCCTTGGCGGCGGGGGTATCCCGCAACGCCCGGGCACCCGCGGGGCTGAGCCGGGCGGCGCCGACGATCTGGGGTGTCGCCGCCGGGGGCGGGCCCGCGGTGACGCTGACGACGTCCGCCACGATGACCGTGACATTGTCCGGTGCACCCGCTCGCAGGGCCAGTTCAACGAGCCGGTCGCAGGTGGGTGCGGGTCGCTCCCCGGCCGCCAGGATCTCGGCAATGGTGTCCGCGGCGACGAAGCCCGAGAGGCCATCGGAGCAGAGCAGATAGCGATCGCCGAGGTGCACCTCGCGGGCGCCGATGTCCGGGCGGTCGCGCTCGGCGCCGGTGAGCACCCGGGTGACCAGCGAGCGCTGCGGATGGGTAGAGACCTCTTCAGGCGCCAGCCGACCGGAGTCGACCAGGGTCTGCACGAACGTATGGTCGGCCGTCATCCGGCCCAGTTGGCCGTCGCGCAGGATGTAGGCGCGCGAGTCGCCGATGTGGGCGACGGCGAGGCTATTACGCGAGCGCAGCAGCGCGGTGACCGTGGTGCCCATGCCGTGTAATTCGGTGCGGGCGGCGGCGATCCGGCGCAATTCGGCATTCGCGTTGGCGATCGCCCGGGCGAGTTCGTCGCCGCTCTCCCCGCTGGAATGCGACTCCTCGTCCAACTCCACCAGGTAGCCGATGACCGTGGAGGAGGCGATATCGCCGCCGGCGTGACCCCCCATACCGTCGGCGACGACGAGCAGGTGCGGTCCGGCATAACCGGAGTCCTGGTTCTCCGAGCGGACCAGGCCGACGTCGGAGCGAGCCGCGTAATCGAGGGTGAGCGCCACGAGTTACTTCTGCAGTTCGATGACGGTGCGGCCGATGCGGACCGAGCTGCCCGGCGCGAAGGCGACGGCGCCATCGATGCGCTGGTTGTCCAGAAAGGTGCCATTGGTGGAGGCCAAATCCTCCACGCCCCAGCCGCCCTGGGCAGGGAAGATCCGGGCATGGCGGCCGGAGGCGAAGTCGTCCCCCAGGACGAGCTGGGAGTCGGGATTGCGGCCGATGAGGATCTCGGTGTCGCCCAAGGGGATTCGCGTGCCGGCCAGGGGACCGGCGGTGATCACCAAGTTGGGACCACCGCGGCGCTGCCGGGCGGGAGGGGTCGAGGTGTCGCGCACGGCGCCGCTTCGGGTGGTCACCCGGTTGACCACCCGGGTGCCGAAGAGATCGCCGCGTAGCACCGCGACGAGGCTGAAGACGAAGACCCACAGCAGGATGACCAGGCCCAGCCGCAGGATGGTGAGCGTCAGTTCGCTCATCCGCGCCTCACCGGCCCCGAGCGTGGAAGATCATGTCGGTGGCGCCGATGGTGACCCGGTCCCCGGTGCCCAGCCGGCGGGAATCGATGCGCTCGCCGTCCACCCAGGTGCCATTGGTGGAGCCCAGATCCCGCAGGCGCGCGATCAGGTGCGGGCCGTCGTGGGTGACCCGGACCTCGCAGTGGCGGCGGGAGACGTTGGCGTCCTCCACCACGATGGCGCAGGAGATATCGCGGCCCAGCACGGTCACCGGGCCCAGCAGCGGGAAGCGGTCGCCGTCGATCTCCAGCCATGGTCGATCGGCCGGAGCGACGCTGCGGGCCGGGGGGTGCGGTGGGCTCTCCCGCCGCGCCGGCGCCCGGTGCTCGCCCTGGCCGCGTCGATCCCTGCGGTCGCTGGGGCCATTGGGGTCGTCGACGGGGTTGACGGGCTGGCGGGTGGCGCGCAGGATCCGGTCGTCGAGTTCGACCGAATCGGGTTGATAGGCACCGTCTACCTGGGCAGCGTCTACGTAGGCACGGTCGTCGTGGGTCCCGTCGGCGTAGCTCCCCTCGCGCCAGTCGTCCGCTGCCTCCCAGGCGCGCGGGGGTGCGGCCGGCTGGGCTGGGGCGTTCCCGGGTGCGCCACCACCGGAGGTGGGGCGGGGCGACATACCGGGACGGGAGGGTGCGGGTGAGCCGACGGGCTCGGCGAATTCATCCGCCTCGGCGAATTCGTCCGGCTCGGCAAACTCAGCCGCTCCCGGCCGCGCGCGCTCGTCGGGCACGTCCCCGACTCCCCGGCGGCCACTGGCCCGGCCGCTGGTGGAGCGGCGGGTGCCGGCATCGTCCTCACTGGTGATGCGGAAGACGCCGGTCTCCAGTTCGCTGTCTCGAGCGAAGCGCATGGCAAGAGGCGCTTTGGTCTGGTACTGCTCGCTTTCGGCGTGTTCCTCGGCGGCGGCAAGCAGTTCCTCGGTGAGCTCCTCCTCATACTCCGTGAGCCGCTCGTAGTCAGTCTCCGACAACTCGACCCGATAGTGCGCGGGCACGAAGGTGCGGCCCTTGGCAAGCGAGGTGGCGCCGTCGTCCATCGCCCGGCGCACGGCGCTGGCGATCTCCACCGGCTGTACCTCGGCGCGGAAGGCCTTCGCGAAGGCCCCGTTGATGGCCCGCTCCAGCTTGTTCTCGATACGCCGCAACCGCCCCATGGGCCACCTCCTTCACACGTGCGCCTACAGAGTAACGGTCAGCGCGCCCGGAGGTTCCGGCCTCAATCCTCCCAGCGGAAGAGGCGGGCGGCCAGCAAGCCGAAGATGGCGGCGAAGCCGAGGAGCGCGGCTATCGGCACCAAGGCCGCGCCGGGTCCTTCACCGCGGACCATCACATCGAGCATGCCCGTGTTGAGCTGGCCCAGCGGCAGGAATTTCGCCACCGTCTGCATCCAGCCCGGCGCCTGATCCAGCGGGATGAAGGATCCGGACAGGAAGGCCATCGGCAGGATGATCACATTGGCGATGCCCGAGGCCGCCTCGGCGGTCTTGCTGATGGCGCCGGCGACCAGGCCGATGGCCATGAACGCCAGCGTCCCGCAGGCAATCAGCGGGATCGCCATCCACCAACTCCCGGACAGTTTGAGCCCAAAGCCGAAAACCCCGATGAGGAGGAAGACGGCCGTTTGGATCGCGGCCACCGCCAGCGACACCAGCAGGCGGGAGGCCACCAGGGACTCCGTGCGCACCGGGGCCAGTCGGATGCGGCGCAGCAACTTGGAAGTGCGCCAGGTGACGAAGGGCATCGCCGCACCGAAGGTCGCCCCCATGGCCACCGCCCAACCCAGCAGGCCGGGGGCGATGAACTGGATCGGCTTGAGCGACTTGTCCTCCACCGGTTGTGCCTGCAGCGTGTAGGTCGGTGGCTTGCCCGAGGCGGCTTGGTTGGCACCCTCGACGAAGGCGGACAGGGTGCCTTGAACTCGGGCCGCGGTGGTCTGGTTGGCCTGGGAGTAGTCGACGTGGAGCGTGTTGCCCTGCTGAGAGATCGCGGCCTCGAGGTCCCCCTTGCGGACCTTGTCCACCGCGGTGGCGGCATCGTCATACCGGGTGACGGTGAAGAGATCGTCGAACTGTGTCTTGGCCTCGGCCGGCAACTGTTCGATGAGCGGCACCGAGCCGACCTGGGCGATCTCGTTCTTGCTGACGGTCGAACCCCGGAAGAGGAAACCGAACATCACCAGAAAGAGGAGCGGGAAGGCGAGCATCCAGAACCAGTTCTGCTTGTCGCGCCAAAAACCGTGCCACTGCGCCCGCGTCAGGGCGAGGAAGGCGGTCATGCCCGGTACTCCCGTCCGGTCAGAGTGAGGAAAACGTCTTCCAGCGTCGCGCCGGTGACCTGTAGGCCGGCCAGCGCGTCGCGTTCGGCCAGCGCGGCGAGCACCGGCGCCGGTGTATGCGTGGTCAGCGCCAGCGTGCCCTCGTTCACGGTCGCCGAGTCCACGCCGGGCAGGCCGGCCGCTTCGGTCTCGGCCAGGGCGTCTTCGTTGACCAGGATCCGGTATGCCGCTCCCAGCCCCGTGATCAGCCCGCGCGGGCTGTCGATGTCGAGGATGCGGCCGCGGTCGATGATCGCTACCTCGTCGCAGAGGATCTCCGCTTCGTCCATGTAATGAGTGGTCAGGACCACGGTGTGGCCCGCTTCATTGACTGCCCGCAGGACATCCCAGAGGTTGCGCCGGGCCTGGGGATCCAGGGCCGCGGTGGGCTCGTCGAGGAAGACGATCTCGGGGTTGTGGACCAGCGAGCAGGCAATGGACAGCCGTTGCGCCTGGCCGCCGGAGAGATCCTCGGTGCGGGTCTTGCGCTTTTCCTGTAGCCCGACCAGGTCGATCATCTCGTCGACCCGGCTGGCGGGCATGGCATAGAGGTCGGCGAAACAGCGCAATTGCTCCGCCACGGTCAGGCGCTCGAAGAAGGCCGAGGCCTGAAGCTGCACGCCCATTCGGGCCAGCAGCGCGCGATTGCGGGGCCAGACCGGCTCGCCGGCAATCCTGGCCTCGCCGGCGTCCGGCTTGCGGACGCCTTCGATGAGTTCGAGAAGTGTAGTTTTTCCCGCGCCGTTCGGCCCGAGAATTCCGAAAAAGGCACCTTGTGGGACGGACAGGGTGATGTCGTTGACGGCGACCAGATCGCCGTACCGCTTGACCAGCCCCCGCGTCTCAATGACGTTGGTCATGGCTTCGATCCAACCACGGGGGGTGGTCATCCGCATCCGGGGGGCGGGCCGGGGCATTAGGGTCGGGGGCCATGAACATCGTCTTCGTGGAGCCGGACTTCCCGGCGAACCAGCGGCGCTTCGTTCACGCACTGAAGTCGGTGGGCGCCAACGTGATTGGCATTGGCGAGTCCGACGAATGGGCGCTGGGTGACGGCGTCCGGGATGCGATGAGCGGCTACTACCGGGTCGGCAATGTCACCGATGTCCGGGAAATGACCGATGCAGTGAGACATATCCAGTCCGCGGTCTGGGTGGACCGGCTGGAGGCGACCGTGGAGGCGCACACCATGGCCGCCGCCCAGGTCCGGGAGGCAACCGGCATACCGGGGACCTCGGTGCGCGCGACCTGGTTGTGCCGGGACAAGCCGTCGATGAAGGAGGCGCTGCGGGCGGCCGGGGTGCCCACGGCCGCCTCCACCGCGGCCGACACCGCCGAGCAGGTATGGGAGTTCGCCGCCCGCATCGGCTACCCGCTGATCCTCAAGCCGCGCGCCGGCGCGGGCGCCCAGGACACGATCAAGGTGAGCACCGATAGCGAGCTGTCGGCGGCGCTGGCGGTGTTTGCCGGCTATGGGACGACCTCGATCGCGGTCGAGGAGTTCGTCGAGGGGCACGAGGGCTTCTACGACACCATCTGCACCGGCAATCAGGTGGTGCACGACTGGACCACGCACTACTACCCGAATGTGCTGGAGGCGATGCGCACGCGGTGGATCTCGCCGCAGTTCATCACCACCAACCGGATGGCCGACTCGCCCTTCTATGGCGAGGTTGCGGAGTTGGGGCAGCGGGTGATCGAGACGCTGGACATCGGCACCTCGGCCACCCATATGGAGTGGTTCTACGGTCCAAAAGGCTTGCGCTTCAGCGAGATCGGGGCCCGGCCGCCGGGCGTCGGCTGTTGGGATCTGTATTCCGCGGCCAATGACGTCGACGTCTATCGCGAATGGGCGCACATCCAGACCCATGGCATGCCCGAGCACGCGATGACCCGGCGCTATTCGGCCGGCATCGTGGCCCTGCGGCCCGATCGCGACGGAGTGATCCAGGGGTATTCCGGGATCGAGGAGATCCAGGCCCGCCACGGCGAGTGGATCATCGATGGCCACTTCCCGCCGGTGGGCCACGGCACCCAAGGCGTGGAGGCCGGCTATATGGCCAATGCCTATGTCCGGATGCGGCACCCCGACTATGACGTGCTGCGCGGAATGCTCGACGATGCGGGCGCCACGATCCACGTGCACGCCGGCTAAGGACAAAACCAGACTCGTGCGCTCCATACTCCTTGGGCCGCAGCGCTTTACGCTGCGAGCGACCAATGCCCTGCGATCGTTGGACACCACCGGCCCGGTTGCCGTCATCAACTCCGGCTGGGAGGAACGCGAGGACGAGATCGACGAACTCGATGCCGCCCTCGACGGCCGGATGCGCGGCCTGCGTCTCTATCACCGGCTCAACGACGTCCTGAGCAAGGACGAGAATTTTGCGTCGGCGGCCAGCCGGTTTCGCGACCGACATGACGAGCTCACCGGGCTCTATCGCATCCGTCTGCAGCATGCGATGGAGGGGGTGTATGCCGTGCAGCACCAGGTGCCCAGCCACCCCTCGCGGGCGCACCAGTCCGCGGCATACCGGGCCTTGCACGACGCGATCGCGGGCGTGCGCGCGATCGACGAGTGGTATCTGGCCGAGCTGAGTCGGCTGCGGGACGAGCTGGAGGTCGATGGCGGGGTCAACACCAGCGAGGTGATCGCCTGGCACCGTTCGGAGCTGCGGGCGCTCCAAAACGATTGCGTCGCATGGGTGTTGCCGGGCGGCAATATCCGGACCCTGATGACCACGCTGTGGCTCTTTTCCGTGACGATCCCGGCGGAGAAGCCGGTGGTGGCCTGGTCGGCGGGTGCGATGGCATTGACCGAGCGGATCGCGCTTTTCCACGACTTCGGTCCCGAGGGCGCCCAGGAGGCGGAGCTCTTCGACACCGGGCTGGGACGAGTGCGGGGAATGGTCGTCTTCCCGCATGCGCGGCGTCGGCTGCGGATGGACGATCTGGATCGCCTTGGGGCCCTGGCCACCCGGCTGGAACCGGCCGAATGCGTGCTGCTAGATGACGGAGTGCTGCTGGACATCGGTCCCGACGGCGAGTTGCCGCCGTCGACGCGCAGCTTCGGCGGCGACGGCCTGGTGCGCACCGTGGCGGAGGAGGAGGCGGGATGAGGGGCAAGCTCGCCATCAACCGGTTGCGGGAGCAGGCGGAGATCACTCCCGAGATGGTCAATACCTTCGTGGAGCGCTATCGCTCGCCGATCATCGAGGGAGACCACGCGACCTTCCTCTTCCGCGGACATGCGGATGAGGTCTTCGTGCGCCACCGGGTGGTGGGTCTGCCCGATCCCTTGCCCATGAAGCACATTGCGGGGACCGATCTGTGGGCCGCGACCTGCGATCTGCCGGCCGGCTCGCGCGTGGAGTACCAGCTCGAGACGCGCAATGGGGATTCCTACCACCGCTTTAACGATCCGCTCAATGACCATCTGGCGCATTCGCCGATGGGCTCGAACTCGGTCTGTGCCGGGGCGGGGTATGCCGTGCCCTCCTGGGCGCTGCCCGACCCGGAAGCGCGCCCGGGGGAGATCATGGAGCGCCGGATCCGCAGCAAGGCGCTGCGCCGGGAGCAGGGTTACTACCTCTACACGCCGGCTCGCTACAACCCGGTGCTGCGCTATCCGTTGCTGATGGTCCACGACGGGCCGGAGTATGTGCAGTTCGCCGCCATGAAAACGGTGCTGGACAACCTGATTCACCGCTTGGATGTGGCGCCCATGCTGGTTGCCTTCGTGCCCCCGGGCGACCGGCTGCGTGAGTATCCGAATTACGCGCCGCACGCCCGGTTCATGGCCCGGGAGTTGCTGCCCGCGCTGGAGGATGAGTTCCCGCTGATCGAGGCCGCTGGTGCTCGGGCGCTGATGGGGTCGAGCTTCGGCGGGGTGGCCTCGGTGTCCACCGCGGTGCGCTATCCGGGGGTGTTCGGCAGCCTGCTCATCCAGTCGGCGTCGCTGGTGTTCACCGATATCGGGCAGGAGCACGGGGGCGGGCCGGCCTTCGACCCGGTGGTGAAATTCGTCAATCGCTATCGCGCCAAGCCGACCCGGTTCACCGACCGGCTGTATATGTCGTGCGGGATCTACGAGCCGTTGATCACGCCCAATCGCTCGATGGTGTCGGTCTTCCGGGAGGCGGGGATTACCGTGAAATACGAAGAGGATCGCGACGGGCACAACTGGGAGAACTGGCGCGACCGCCTCCAGGCGGGGCTGTCCTGGCTCTATCCCGGGCCGCAGAAGTACGTCTATGAGTGAGGCACCGCAGGCCGCCGCGGGGCAGGCGGAACTGTCGGCGGCCGTCGCGGCGCTGATGCCGCGGGCGCGGGTGGAACTGGCAGAACTGGTGGCCTGCCGCTCCGTGCACGATCCGCAGATCGAGGACCCGGCCGAGTGCGCGCGCGCCGCGGACTTGGTCGCTGGGCTGCTGGACGATCTCGGGGTGACGGTCACGCGGCATACCACCTCGGATGGTTCGGTGGCGCTGGCCGGCGAGCTCGCCGGCGCTGTTGGGGCCCCGAGGGTGCTGCTCTACAGCCACTACGACGTGGTCCCGGTCGGCGAGGTGGCGGAGTGGACGAGCGATCCGTGGACGCTGACCGAGCGCGACGGGCGTTGGTATGGCCGCGGCGCCGCCGACTGCAAGGGCAATCTGCTGGCGCTACTGACCGCGGTGCGAGCGCTCCGTGCCACCGGGGGCCGGTTGCCGGCGCTCACCCTGGTCGTGGAGGGATCGGAGGAGCAGGGCACCGGGGGACTGGTCGACCTGGTCACCCGCCGCCCGGAACTTTTCGCCGCTGACGCCCTGGTGGTCGCCGACTGCGGCAATATCGCGCTGGGCGTGCCCACGCTGACCACCTCGTTGCGGGCCAGCACCTCGGTGCGGATCGCCGTGCGCACCATGGCTCGGCCCGCCCATTCGGGCATGTATGGGGGCGCTGCCCCCGACGCCCTGCAGGCGTTGCTCACCGCGCTGGCGTCGCTGCGCGGTCCGTCTGGGGAGACCACGATCGACGGCTTGGACGCCTCGGCGACCTGGTCCGGGGCCCCGTATGCCGTGGACCGCTTCCGGGAGGATGCGGCGCTGCTGGACGGGGTGGACCCGCTCGACGCGGGGGAGCTTGGGGATCTGCTGTGGGCGCGGCCGGCCGCGACGGTGCTCGCCATCGACGCGCCACCGACCGCGCGGGTGAGCGCCGCGGTCCAAGGTGAGGCGACCGCGATCGTCAACCTGCGCGTACCCGCGGACATGGATGTCGTTGCCGCACAGGCGGCTTTGCTGGCGCACCTGGGGGAGCACACGCCATACGGGCTGGTGGAGGTGGAGCCGCTGACTTTGGGCCGCGGGTTCTCGGCGCGCACGGACGGGCCCGCGTATGGCGCGATGCGGGCGGCGATGGGTGCGGCATACGGGGCCGAGGCGGTGTTCTCCGGCCAGGGCGGGTCGATCCCGGTCGCCGTGGCGCTGCAGGAGGCGAACCCGGAGGGCGAGGTGATGCTGCTCGGGGTGGAGGAGCCGGGCTGCCACATTCATTCACCCGACGAGAGTCTCGATCCCGCCGAGTTCGAGCGGACGGCGCTCGCGCTGGCGCTCTTCCTGAGCGACTATGCGACGTCGCAGGCGAGCGGGCCGGCCGGCCGCTAGCGTGGCCAGGTGACCACACACACCCTGAACGACGGCACGACCCTCCCCGGCATCGGGTTCGGCACCTATCCGCTGCGCGGCGAGGAGGGCATCACCGCGATGGTGTCGGCGATTGAGGCCGGCTACCGGCTGCTCGACACCGCGGTGAACTACGAGAACGAATCCGAAGTCGGTGAGGCGATCCGGCGCAGCGGGGTGCCGCGCGAACAGTTCGTCATCCAGAGCAAGATCCCGGGCCGGGATCACGGCTATGACCAGGCGCTCGCCTCGGTGCGAGGGTCGGTTGAGCGGTTGGGCATCGAGCAACTCGATGTCGGCCTGATCCACTGGCCGAACCCGTCCGTCGGGCGCTATGGCCAGGCGTGGCGGGCGCTGGTCGACCTGCAGGGCGAGGGGCTGGTGCGCAGCATCGGGGTCTCCAACTTTTCTGCGGCGCACCTGGCGCGGATCATCGAGGAGACCGGGGTGACCCCGGCGGTCAACCAGGTCGAGTTGCACCCGTACTTCCCCCAGGCCGACCTGCGCGCCGAGCACGAGCGGCTCGGCATCGTCACCGAGGCGTGGAGTCCGCTGGGCAAGGGCATGTCGGCCTATGACGAGCCTCCCGTCGCCCAGGCCGCGAGCCGGTATGGCGTGAGTCCCGCCCAGGTGGTGCTGCGTTGGCACCTGCAGCTGGGTTCGTTGCCGCTGCCCAAGTCCGGGAATGCGCAGCGCCAGCGGGAGAACCTCGACCTGGATGGGTTCGAGCTGACGGCCGACGAGGTGAATGCCATCTCGGGGCTGGCGCGGGCGGATGGGCGGCGTTTCGGCGGGGATCCGGACACGCACGAAGAGATGTGAGCCGCAATCCCCAGGCGCGCTGGGGAGTAGCTAAGGTGGCTCGCGCTGAACCCACCCTGACCAGAAGGTATTCCCCGTGAAGAAGCTCGTAACGAGTCTGTCCCTAGCCGCGGTTGCGGTGCCGCTGAGCATCGTTGCCCTGCCCACCGCCGCCCACGCCGGCGACAGCCACGCCCGGTGCAATGGCCGCGTCGTCCGCTATTGCGTGGTGCTGAACACGACCCAGCACAAGGTCGCGGCCCAGGCGCGGATCGACGACAAGAGCAGCGATGGTCGCTACTGGGTGGCGACCCAGGACACCCGCGTGGAGTACTTCGGGCTCGACAATAAATGGCACCTCTACGCCTACCCCAACGGCGACTACGACGGCTGGAAGGGCAACTACGACTACTCGGTCGTGCCGTGGCGCAGCGTGGGTTGCGGCAAGTTGCGGGCCAAGTCCACGTTCACCTGGAAGAGCAGCGCGGGTGGCACGCACACCACCTCGTTGACGACCTTTAGCCACACCTTCTGCTGAACCGGTCTGAGCCCGGTATGCGGCGGCGGTCGGCATCTGCCGGCTGCCGCCGTTTCGCGTTTGTTGGGCGGGGATGGTGTCGATCAGGAGGACGGCAGATAGAGCCGGTTGTCCGCGGTGAGGACCGTGAGCTCATGTGCCGGCCCCTCGAGGTCGGCTTGCCCCGGTATGTCGATCCACTCCGACCCGTTGAGGGAGACCTGGCCGGTGAGTACCGCGTGTACTTGCACGTTGAACACGTTGGGTTCGTCGTAGGTCTTGACGATATCGCCCGTCGGGTGCGGCCCGCCCAGGTCGGTCGTCGGCCCGATGCTCGTGCCGTCCCCGAAGTCGTAGGTCACACTCTGGAACAGCGGCTTGATCCGCACCGTAATCCCAAACCAGTCACCCGGGTTGAGGGTGTCGATTTCCTCCGGCTCGTAGCCGGCTTCGCTCCACTGCATCGCAAAGTATGTCGGGAGCGTCACCAACGTTCGATCCCCCTCCGGCTGTATGTCGACCCCCGGCTCCGCGAATGGTGTCCGGTGGAAGGCGTCGATGATCATGGCCATCGTGGGTGCCTGGGGGCCCGGGACTAGTTCGGGCCAGCAAGTGTGACCAATGTTGGTCCAAGGTGTCGATCCTACAAGCCGACTAAACACGTATACAGCAGGTCCATCCCCCAGCGTCGGGGGGTTGCCTGCGCAGTACCCCAGGGACATGGAGCAATTGTCGTCGTGCCCGGGTTCTTTCACATTATCGCCGGGACACATTGCAGACATGCCATACTCCATGGGAGCTGATGGGCCGCCGGCCGAGGCCGGGGCGGTCATGTTCAGAAGTCCTTGAGCGGAAATTAGAATTTGACTGTCGTCCGTGCACATCGGGTCCGACGCGGGGCAGCCGGCTGCCCCGGCATCCGTCATTCCGCCGAATAGCAATCCGACACCGGACAGAACTGCGACCAAAGACCGAAGTCGATAGCGTGCCTCACCCCTTTCCGAATTCATTTACAAGCCACCTCCCTTCCCATTTCAGTCGGAATGCCCGCGTTCCCTCCTCTTCGGTATTCGTCTCCACAACCTTTCCCGATTGGTCAACGAGGGAGGCTTTCGTGCGCTTGATCCGCGTGATCACCTGGGCCTCATCCTCAGCCAAGTAGACGATATCTGCAGATAACACTTCGATGGGAGGTTCACTGAAGTGCTGATGATTCTCCACAAAGGTATCGACCGCCTTCTCGAAGATTGCGCAGTTACTGCACGATCTCATCGCTAAAGGCGGAAGCGCTGTCGCGTCCGGCTTGGCCCAGGCGTAGATCATCGTGGCCCAGTAATACTTCACGAAAGCGACCGCGCCATCACGGGTCTGTTTTCTGGCTGCAACGGGGTACGGGGGCTTCTTGGCAACGTAGGCGTTCGAAGGGTTCGGTGGGGTTGTGGTGGGGGTTTCCGGTTCGGGTGGGGAGGGAGGGCTTGAAGTAGATGTCGCGATCGACGACGCTGAGTTAGAACTCGGCGCCCTGGATCCACCATCGCAAGCGGCCACCGCCACCATCATCAGGGCGGCTGAAGCTGCCACGCGGCAGCGCCCTGTGCCCAGCTTCATGAGGGTCATGGCGTCCTCCAACCCACAGGCCCCGATGCCCGCGTCGATCGCATGCGTGGAACCACCATGGCGCACAGGGGAGAAACTCGCCACCGATACGCCAGTTATCCACAACTATCCCGGACCGCTCCTCGGCGCTCCGCACTACTGTCATCTCTATGTTGAACGGTCATGCTCGCCTCACCTGTTGGGCCGGCATCTGATGCCCGCCCGCACCGGACGAGGGTGATCGCGATGCGTGTCCTTGTTCTCTCCGATACCCACTCGCCGCGGCGGTGGAAGGGCATACCGCCGGGCCTACTTGCGCCTCTAGCTCGGGCCGAGGTGATCCTCCACGCCGGCGACGTATGCACGCCCGACGTCTTGGACGCACTCGCCGCATACGCGCCAGTGCATGTGGTGCAAGGAAACAATGACGGAGAGGATGTCGCCGCCTGGGGCGCTCCGGAGACCCTGGAGCTCGACCTGGCGGGTGTTCGGATCGGGATGATCCACGACTCCGGCGCGAAGCAGGGTCGGGGCCGGCGGATGCGCCGCCGGTTCCCCGATGCGGATCTCGTGTTTTTCGGGCACTCTCACATCCCGTTCGATGGTGTGGAGGACGGGCTGCACCTGTTCAACCCGGGCTCGCCCACTGACCGCCGGCGTCAGCCCGTCGGTACGTATGGCGAGTTGGACCTCAGCGACGGCCTGCTCGTCAGTCACGAGATTCTCCCGCTGCTCCCTTGAGCGACGGTCTGCAGCTCCTACGCGACGTCCTGCCGGACGCTCTGGGCTTCGCTCCGCCGTTCATGCTCCGGGGCTGGTTTGCTCTGGAGGCGTCGGATAGCGCAGACTAGGTCTGCTACGCGCAAGTGGCGGAACGGCAGACGCGCTGTCTTCAGGTGGCAGTGTCCTTACGGGCGTGGGGGTTCAAATCCCCCCTTGCGCACTCTGGGTAGTTCACGAAAGAACTGCCTGTAGGTTCACGAAACTCCCGGTCAGGCTCGTGCTGGCCGGGAGTTTTCGCATTGGTGTGCAGGTGGGCAGTAGTCGCCGTCGTGAGGCTCCGGAAGTGTCCGGTGGAGTCACTCCGGGCACGAAAATGCCCCTGCCGGGTGCGTCCGGGCAGGGGCTATCGCGGGAAGTGTCAGGTGATGGGTTCGAAGGAGTCCGGTCGGGCCGGTGAAGTCGATCTGGTCGGCGCTCGTCCCGGGGGTTGCTTGCGCCGTTTGGGACGACGGGCGAAGTCTCGGCTGCGGTGCCGCGCCGGTCGGGGTGTGGGCTTGGGCGTGAGCGGCTCGCTGGCGTCAGTCGGCGCGGCGAGGTCGTAGCCGTAACGCGAGAGCAGGACCGAGGCGTTCACCGCCGCCAGGATGAACGCGAGCAGGATGCCGGTGCGACGGGTTCCCATGACTCTGGTGCTGCCGCGCCGTAGA
>CAKZIH010000072.1 GCA_936931335.1 uncultured Nostocoides sp.
TGCGCTGGCCCGGGCCATGCCCTCGGCACGGCGGGCGACGAAGCGGACCGCGTCCGCATCGTCCAGTACGCCGGCCAGGGCCGCCGCGGTGATCTCACCGACCGAGTGGCCGGCGAGCAGGTCCGGCCGGCTGTCGCCGAGAACCGCTGGGGCGGTGAGCAATCCGGCGGCGACGATGAGCGGTTGGGCGACCGCGGTGTCCTTGATGGTCTCTTCATCGGAGACGGTGCCGTGCGCGATCAGGTCAATCCCACAAGCGTCGGAAATCCCTTGGGCCCGCTCGCGGACCCCGGGCAGTTCGAGCCAGGGGGCGAGGAATCCGGGGGTTTGCGAGCCCTGTCCCGGGCAGACGACGACGAGCACCCTTCTACCCTGACGCATGGCGCGCCCCCTCGCCCGCCGAATGCGAACGCAATTGACTCGACGGTTTTGGAGGATTTCTCCAAAAGTCGCGTCGGCGTGGAGGTCGCCTCGGTCGCGGGTCGAGCTTTAGCGCCGTGGCAGGGGAGCCGGACCGAGGGCGCCGGCATCGGAGAGTGCGGCGAAGCGGATGGCCAGATGGATGCTGTCCGCCTCGTGCGGGTCGGTGAGGTCATAACCGGTGAGTTCGACGATCCGGCCCAGCCGGTAGCGCACCGTGTTGGGATGCACGAAGAGCGCACGCGCCGCGCCTTCCAGATTGCGTCCCCCTTCCAGGTATGCCGCGGCGGTGCGCAAGAGCTCCCCGCCGCCCGCGCCGGTCAGCTGGCGCACGACCCGGCTGACTAGGGCATTGCGAGCGGGGACATCGCCGAGCAAGGCCCGCTCGGCGAGCAGTTCCTCGGCCAAGGCCGGGCGCGGCGCCCCAGGCCAGGCGGCCGCCGCGGCGTGACCGCTGACCGCGGCCCGAGCCGAACGGCCCGCGGCGAAGAGATGGGGCACGGTGGGTCCGACGACGATCGGACCCGCAGCGAAGCAGTCGGCCAGCAGTTCTGCATCCCGCCGGGCGTCCGCGGTCTCGCCGAGAAGCACGATCAGGCGAGCGCCCTGGACCGCGGCGAGCACCTTGAGTTTGTGGCGGATAGCGTTGCGGTGCACCCGATCCAGGACGAAGGCGGGATCACCGCGGTTCTCTTCGCCAGCTGGCGCGCGGCCCGCGACCACCGCGACCCGGGTGGTCGCACCCCAGCCCAGCGCGGCCGCTCTTGACTGCATGTCCTCATCTGCATCGCCGCGCAGGATCGCATCGACGACCAGGCTCTCCAGGCGCGCATCCCACGCGCCGCGCTGCTCGGCCGCGCGGGCATAGATGTGGGCGGCTCCAAAGGCTACTTCGCGCGAATAGCGCAACATCGCCTCGCGCAGTGCGGCTTCCGAATCGGGGCCGACGATCTCTCCCGCGCGAGTCTCCACGACGTCGACGACCGAGCGCAGCAGGTCCAGGGTCTGGGCGAGGCTGATGGAGCGGGTCAGCTCCGGGGGAGCGGCGTCGAAGATCTCCTGGGCCCGCACTCGCTGCTCGGGCGGGCCGGCCGACCAAGTCACAAAGCTCTCTACCCCGCCATGCGCCACCAGCCCGACCAGGGCCCGATCGCGGGCGGAGAGCGCGGCATACCAGGGGTGGCGCGCCTCGACATCCGCCACCGCGGCCGTCACCAGGTCGCCCGCCCGCGCGGCGATCCGAGCCCGGGTGTCTTCGGGCAGGGAGGGACGTGACGGCATACGGGCAGGATATTTGTGCGAGGGCCACAAAGGCGAGGAGGCGGCGCCCCGTTTGGCCCGGGCGGGGGCGGTAGTCCGCAGAGCGGCCCACCCCTGGACAGCACTGTCGCGGGCCTCTAGCTTGCGAGCACGGCCGACAACGTTGTCACCGCTGCTGACCTCGAAGGACTAGAGCATGAGCCGTTTCACCACCATCGATCACCGCCGGAAGCTGGCGGCCGCGGGCTTGGTTGCTGCGCTGGCGAGCGCGCTCACGGTGAGCGCTCCGGGTGCGGGCGCCCTGCCCGCCGCGGCGGTGGGCCAGGAGCCCTACCGCCCGGCAATCCATTTTTCGCCCGAGCGCAATTGGATGAACGACCCCAACGGGCTGGTCTATTACCGGGGCGTTTATCACCTGTTCTTTCAGCACAATCCCGCCGGCAACACCTGGGGCAATATGAGTTGGGGACACGCGACGTCGCCGGACCTCATGCATTGGACCCAGCAGCCCTTGGCGATCCCGCAGACGGTCAACGAGGCCGGGGAGAGCGTCGAGGACATCTTCAGCGGGTCCGTCGTGGTCGACAAGCGCAACTCCAGCGGCTTCGGAACGCTGCAGAACCCGCCCCTGGTGGCGATCTATACCAGCGCCTACACCGACAAGCATCCGACCCTGGCGGGACGGCAAGCCCAGTCGCTGGCCTACAGCCTGGACGCCGGTCAGACCTGGACCAAGTACGCCGGCAACCCCGTGCTCGATCGGCAGTCCGCCAACTTCCGCGACCCCAAGGTCTTCCGCTACGACGGGCCGAAGGGCAACTACTGGGTCATGGTGGCGGTCGAGGCCCAGGAGCACCGGGTGCTGATCTATAAGTCCACAGATCTGAAGCAGTGGACCTATCTGAGCGATTTCGGTCCGGCGAATGCCGTTGGTGGGCAATGGGAATGCCCGGATCTGTTCCAACTGCAGGTGCAGGGCACCACCCAGCGCAAGTGGGTGCTCGTGGTCAATATCAACCCGGGCGCGGTCAACGGCGGCAGCGGCGGGCAGTACTTCGTCGGGGACTTCGATGGGGAGCGCTTCACCTCCGAGAGCACCGACGCCACCGCCGGCTTGCCGGCCGGCACCGAGTTCGCGGGCTTCAATGACGGCACCTACGAGGGCTGGCAGGTCAACAACGAGCCGGGCAACCGATTCAATGGGCCTTTTGGGGACGCGCCTGCCCCGGGCACGCTGCCGGGTCAGCAGCAGGTCACCGGCTTCGTCGGGGCCGGCCTGGTCAACGGCTTCCTGGACCACGACTGGGCGCTCGGGTCGATCGTCTCGCCGGACTTCACGGTCCGTGAGCCCTATCTGAACTTCCTGGTCGGCGGTGGCAACCACCCGCACATTCCGGGGGGCCAACTCAGCAATGACCCGCCCGCGGGCACCTTGCTCTGGGATGGTTTCGAGTTCCCCGATGGCACCACCCTCGCCGACGCCGGCTGGACGATGTCGGGGGACTTCGCTACCGAGCCGTGGCGCAATCCGTCCACGTCGGGTGGCGATTACGCCATCGGCCGCAAGCGCATCAACACCTGGGAGGGCGGACCGCGCGGCGACGACAATGTCGGGACCATGACCTCCCCGGCCTTCGAGGTGACCGGGGATCACCTGAGCATGCTGGTGGGCGGCGGGCGGCGCAGCGACGGCAGCCTCGAGGTGCAATTGCTCGCCGACGGCCAGGTCGTCCGTTCCCTCACCGGCCCCGAGTCCGGTGCGCTCAACTGGCAGTCCTGGGATGTCTCGCAGCTGCGGGGCCGCTCCGTGCAATTGCGCGTATCCGACCAGGCGACCGGGGGCTGGGGGCACCTCACCCTCGACCATGTGGTTATGGGCGACGAGCCGGCCAAGGTGCGCTCCGATGAGACCGCCGTCAACCTTGTCGTCGACGGTCAGGTTGTGGCCTCCGCGACCGGCAAGGACAGCGAGAACCTGGATTGGCACGCATTCGACCTGCGTCCGTATGCCGGCCAGCAGGCTCATGTCGAGATCGTCGACAACAACCGCTTCGGCTGGGGCCATGTGCTCGCCGACGAGTTCCGGTTCGGTGCCGCTGCGGCACAGTCGCGGGCCGAGGGCTACGACTGGCTGGACTACGGCCGGGACTACTACGCGGCGGTCTCGTTCAACGAGGTGCCCGGTGGCAAGCGGGTCATGATGGGCTGGATGAACAACTGGGAGTATGCGCAAAGCATCCCCACCTCACCGTGGCGCAGCGCGAATGCACTGCCGCGCAATGTCTGGCTCGCCAAGACCGCCCAGGGTCCGCGCCTGGTCTCCCGGGTGGTGCCCCAGGCCAACGCCTTGGCCTTGGCCAAACAGACGTATGTCGCTGCGCCGCAAGGCGTTTCCGGCAGCAAGCTCTTGCCCAAGCGGGGTTCGGTGGCGCGCATTGACGCGGTGCTGCGCCCGGGGACCGCCAAGCGCTTCGGGCTGACGGTGCACGGCAATGCCGATGGCTCCCAGCGCACCATCGTCGGCTATGACACGAGTACCGGCCGCCTGTATGTCGATCGCACCCGCAGCGGCGACGTCTCCTTCTCCCCGTCGTTCCCGTCGATCGATGATGCGTCGGTGGCCCTGGTTAATGGCAAGCTCACCCTGAGCATCTGGCTGGACCGCTCGTCGGTGGAGGCCTTCGCCCAGGAGGGCCGCACGGTGATCACCGATCAGGTCTTCCCCGCCGCGGGCAGCGACCGGATCGGGGTCTGGGCCGAAGGCGGCACCATGCGCGTGGACAGCCTCACAATCACCCCGCTGAAGGCGTCGATGTTCGTGGGCAAGTGAGGCGCGACTAGCGCACCTGAGGCGCATTACGCCGCATACGGGGCAGACCCCGCATACGGACTCGAGCTCCGCAAACAGACTCAGACCCCGGAAATCTCCGGGGTCTGAGTCATGAACCGGGGTATGCCGGTGCTGCCGCCGGGCGGGGCGGGGTCAGTCGGTGCCGGACTCCATGGCCGCGGCGTCCAGGGCTTCGTCGGCGCTGGGGTTGACGGCGGGGTTGGCGGTGATGCGCCGGGCGCCACCCGGCTCCAGTTCGCCCACGAGCACCTCGTGCCCGCCGGCCAATTGTCCTTGCGCCGCATAGAGTTCGAGCTTGCTGCGCGAGTCGGCGATGTCCAGATTGCGCATGGTCAGCTGACCGATCCGGTCGCCGGGGCCGAATGCCGCATCCTCGACCCGCTCCATCGACAGCTTGTCCGGGTGATAGCTGAAGTTCTCACCGCGGGTGTCGAGGATCGAATAGTCGTCGCCGCGGCGCAGGCGCAGGGTCACCTCACCGGTGACGGCGGAGGCGACCCACCGTTGCAGCGATTCGCGCAGCATGAGCGACTGCGGGTCGAGCCAGCGACCCTCATACAGCAGCCGGCCCAAGCGACGGCCCTCGGCGTAGTAATTGGCCATGGTGTCCTCGTTGTGCACCGCATTGAGCAGCCGTTCATAGGCGATGTGCAGCAACGCCATCCCGGGGGCCTCGTAGATGCCGCGGGACTTGGCCTCGATGATCCGGTTCTCGATCTGGTCGCTCATGCCCAAGCCGTGTCGGCCGCCGGTCTCATTGGCGGCGATGACCAGGGCAACCGGGTCGGTGTAGTCGGTGCCATTGATCGCCACCGGCCGGCCCCGCTCGAAGCGGATCGTCACATCTTCGGCCTCGATGGCCACGGCCGGATCCCAGAAGCGCACCCCCATGATCGGCTCGACGATCTCCATCGACTCGCTCAGGTGCTCGAGCGTCTTGGCCTCGTGGGTGGCGCCCCAGATGTTCGCATCGGTGGAGTAGGCCTTTTCCTTGCTGGCCCGGTAGGGCAGATCACGCCGGGTGAGCCATTCCGACATCTCGTCGCGGCCGCCGAGTTCGCGCACGAAGTCCGCATCCAGCCAGGGCTTATAGATGCGCAGGGCCGGGTTGGCCAGCAGGCCATACCGGTAGAAGCGCTCGATGTCGTTGCCCTTGAAGGTGCTGCCATCGCCCCAGATCGACACCTCGTCGGCCTGCATGGCGCGCACCAGGAGAGTGCCGGTCACCGCGCGGCCCAGGGGAGTGGTGTTGAAGTAGGTCTTGCCGCCGCTGCGGATATGGAAGGCGCCGCAGGCGATCGCCGACAGCCCCTCCTCCACCAGCGGGCCGCGGCAGTCGACGAGCCTGGCGATCTCGGCGCCATACGCCCCGGCGCGGTTGGGCACCGTGGCGATCTCGGGCTCGTCATACTGGCCGAGGTCGGCGGTATAGGTGCAGGGGATCGCGCCCTTCTCGCGCATCCAGGCGACGGCGACCGAGGTGTCGAGTCCCCCGGAGAAGGCGATGCCGACGCGTTCGCCGGCGGGCAGGGAGGTCAGCACTTTGGACACAAGAGCATCCTAGGGAGGCCGGCCGCTCACCCCACACGGATGTCCATTCCGGGCCGGTGTCGGCGGCCCCACCGTGGGGGACGTGAGCGGCCATAGGGTGGCGCCATGTCGTCAGAGACTGCCTCGCCGTCAGAGAGTGCGGCATCGGAGATCACGGACGCGCGGGAGATCGCGCGGGCATTCGTCGGGATGATGCGTCATGCCCGGGAGCTGCTGGACTCCGAAGAAGGAGAGTCGGCGACCTCTCGTGCCCTCACCGGGCACCTGGGTACCGCCCTTACTCAAGCGGTGATCGTCCATGAGGCCTTCCCGACCTTCCAGCATGTCAGCGTGCAGCGGGCGGTGGATGCCTATGTGAGCGAGCGCGGCACCACCGCGGACTGGCTCGGCCTGCGGATCATGCACCGCGAGCACCAGGACCTGGCCAGCGCGCTGCTCGTCGAATCGCGAACCCAGTCGCAGTCCTTTGCCGCGCCGGACTACACCTCGGCGGCCGATGGCCCCGACTCCACCCGCGAGGTGCTCAGCTACGGACTGCTGTGCACGCACGCACCCGGGGGTGAGCCGATCGTCGTGGCGATGACCATCAGCGAGCGCCATGGCCCGCCGCAGGTGCACCTGGACATCCTGTGCGCGCAGCGGGCTCCGGCGGCGGCGACGCTGGAGCGGCTGCGCACGCTGGTAGCCGAACTCGACGTCGTCCGCGGACAGGTCATTTCCTTCGGGGTGAGCGAGAACTATGGCAACTCACTGGTGACGTTTTTGCCACGCGCGGACCTGGGTGCCGACGATGTGATCCTGCCGGACGGGTTGCTGGACCGGATCACGGACTATGTCATCGGCACCGCGCAGCACGCGGATGCCTTGCGCCGCACCGGAATTCACCTCAAGCGCGGGCTTCTGCTCTATGGTCCGCCCGGCACCGGCAAGACCCACCTGGTACGCTATCTGACCTCGCAGGCGGCCGAAGCGACCGTGGTCATCCTCTCCGGCAACAGTATGCGGTTCATCCAGGAAGCAGCGGCCATCGCCCGCCGGCTGACGCCCGCGATGGTCGTCATCGAGGATGTCGATTTGGTCGCCCAGGACCGGGAGTACAGCCCGACCGGCAATCCCTTCCTCTTCACCCTGTTGGATGCCATGGACGGCGTCGGTGGGGACGCCGATATCACCTTCCTGCTCACCACGAACCGGGTGCGAGATCTGGAGGAAGCCGTGGTCCAGCGCCCGGGGCGGATCGATCTGGCGATCGAGGTGCCCCGGCCCGATGCGGGTGGTCGCGAGCAGTTGTTGCGCATGTATGCCGGGTCCGCCCACCTGGAGGCCGACCTCGCGCCGGCCGTCGCCGCCACGGAGGGTGCCACCGCCTCGGCGATGAAGGAACTCATGCGCCGCGCCGTGCTCATCGCGCTGGGCCGCGACCGAGTTGGTGATGACGGTGGGGATCGGGAGGCGCCGGTCATCGACGACGAGGTGCTGGGGATCGCGGTCGGGCAGTTCACCACCAACCGCGACGAATTGCAGCGGGCCTTCTCCGGGGAGGCCGCCGAGACCTCCGGCCGGGGTGAACCCGCGCCCGAACCCGGCCAGGGGCGTCAGGTCAGCGGGTACACCGAGGACGGAAGCTACCGCTGAGCCCCGCCATGGTGAATCCGGTCGCAGGGAACTATGCCGCAGGGAGCTCTACCGCAAGGAACTATGCGGTGGTGGCGCACCGGGGCGCCAGCGGCTATCTGCCCGAGCACACGCTCGCGGCATACGAACTCGGGATCCGGCAGGGCGCGGACGCCTTCGAGATCGACGTGGTGCCCACGCGGGACGGGCATCTCGTCGCCCGGCACGAGAACGACCTCACCGGCTCCACCGATGTGCGGGCGCACCCCGAGTTCGCCGATGGCCGCATCACCAAGGAGATCGCCGGGCTGCGGCATACCGGATGGTTCGCCGAGGACTTCACGCTCGCCGAGCTCGCGACGCTGCGGGCGATCGAACCGCTACCCGGCGTGCGCAGCACCGAGCACGACGGCCGGTATGCCGTCCCGACCCTCCCCGAAATTCTCGCCTTGCGCGCCCGGCTGAGCATGGAGCTGGGCCGGGAAGTCGGGCTCAAGCTCGAGGTCAAGACGCCGGAACACTTCGCGACGATCGGCGTCCCGATGACGCAGCGGCTGCTCGCCGATCTGGCGGACGCGGACATGCTGGGCGCCGGGTCGCCGGTGGAGATCATGACCTTCGAGCCGCACTTCCTACGCGCCCTGCGAGAGCAGGGCGTTGGCAATCGCCTGGTCGCGCTCATTGAGGACGAGCCCGGCCGGCCGGTGCCCGGTGAAGCGGGCACGACCTATGGCGAGTTATGCACGCGGGCCGGACTGGCCCGGCTGCGCGAGAGCGTCGAGGCGATCGGCCCGGGCCGGTATGCCCTATTCGGCGGCGCCCCCGGCACCCCGTTGGGGGAGCCCAGCCCGTTGTTCGCGAACGCCAAGGCCGCCGGCCTACGCCTAGACTGCTGGACCTTCCGCGCCGAAAACGCTTTCCTGCCAACGGATTTTCAGCGCGGCGAGGACCCAGCCGCGTATGGCGATCTGGGCGGCCTGGTGGCGGCATACGTCCACCATGGGTTGGCCACGGTGATCACCGACCAGCCGCGCGAGGCGCGTCGGGCAGCGCCTGGCGATGGCAGTGCGGTCGCTCACACGTCGCAGTGATGACGGTGACCAGCGGACCGGCAACCGGGTCCGATGGTCACGGTTACGGCTCCGCGTAGCCAAACGTGTCGGCCAGCCGCTCAACGAGCGCGTCCTCGCTCACGGAGCCATCGACCCGAACGACCTCAAGGCCCAGGCGAGCAGTGTCCTGTGCCAGTCGGGCCGTAAACATCGTATCGCGCACCAACAGGTTCTCCAGCGCCTGCTCCGGGCGGCTGGTTGTGCCGATGAACGACCAGGAAGGCCCGCCCCGGGAATCGAACACCCCCCGTCTGAACTCCGGGGTCGGGAGCAGCCAGACAGCATGACTGCGCTCAGGGATCAGGGGTGCGACGAGATCTGGGAGCAAACGGAACCCCTCGGCCACGACCGGCTCGGGCCCTAACGCCAATAGGTCCTCGACAATGCGGTCGAAGGCTTCGCCGTGAAACCACGGAAAGGTGGCGAGCATCGTTTCCGGCGATTGATCCAGCCACCGTTCGTCGGGTCCCAGCGCGAGGAACTCGGTCAGTAGCGGTGCTTCCTGCGCTGTGGCAGTTGCGGAATGCCGAGCCATCGCCGCGTCGGTGGAGTAATGGTGCACCCCGTATCGGGCAGCGAGCCGCCGAGCCGTTGTGGACTTGCCCGCCCCGCTGCCACCACCGATCCAGCGGACGTGATCGAGGTCGCTGCGTGTTACCAACTGCTCCGTGTCACCGACTACCCCGTGTCACCAACTACCCCGTGTCACCAACCACCGCAGGGCCTAGACCTCGACGAGTCGTGTTGAGCGCGGTGGCCGGCTACTCAAGGTAGCCGGCCACCCCGCATACCTCAGGATTCGCCGCCGGCGTTGCCGGAGGCACCGGCGGTCACGTCGAGCAGGCGGTACTTCTCGGCGGCCTTGGCCGGGACGCCGGGGTCGATCTCGCCGCGGGCGGCGAGGACCTGCAACGCGCGAACCGTCACCGACGGGCCGTCGATGTGGAAGAAGCGGCGCGCGGCCTGGCGGGTGTCGGAGAAGCCGAAGCCGTCTGCCCCGAGGGAGTGGAACTCACCCGGCACCCACTGGGCGATCTGGTCCTGGACCTGACGCATGTAGTCGGAAACCGCGATGACTGGACCCGGGGCATCCGCCAGGGCGCGGGTGACATAGGGGTCGTCGATGCTGTCCTGCGGGTGCAGGAAGCGGTGCTCGTCGATGGCCAGCGCCTCGCGGCGCAGCTCGTTCCACGAGGTGACCGACCACACGTCGGCAGCCACGCCCCAGTCCTCGCGCAGCAGTTCCTGGGCTTCCAGCACCCACGGCACGCCGACGCCCGAGGCCAGCAGCTGCACCGAGGGGGCCTCGGTGTCATTGCCGCGATCGGCCTGGTTGAGCCGGTACATCCCCTTGAGGATGCCGTCGACGTCGACATTCTCCGGCTCCGGCGGCTGCACCATCGGCTCGTTGTAGAGCGTGATGTAGTAGATGACGTTGAGCGCATCGCCGTCGCCCTTGCTGCCATACATCTCGGCCAGACCGCGGCGCATGATGTGCGCGATCTCGTAGCTATAGGCCGGGTCGTAGGCGCGGACGGCCGGGTTGGTCGCCGCGAGCAGCAGCGAGTGACCATCGGCGTGCTGCAAGCCCTCACCGGTCAGCGTGGTGCGTCCGGCGGTGGCCCCGAGCAGGAAGCCGCGGGTCATCTGGTCGGCGGCCGCCCAGATCGAGTCCGCGGTGCGCTGGAAGCCGAACATCGAATAGAAGATGTACATCGGCACCATCGGCTCGCGGTGCGTCGCATAGGACGTCCCGGCCGCGGTGAATGCGGCCAGCGAGCCGGCCTCATTGATGCCCGTATGGACGATCTGCCCGACCTCGGACTCCTTGTAGGCGAGCATCAGGTCGGCATCCACCGAGGTGTAGCGCTGCCCGTGCGGGTTGTAGATTTTGATGCTCGGGAAGAAGCTGTCCATCCCGAAGGTGCGCGCCTCGTCGGGGATGATCGGCACCACGCGCTTGCCGAATTCCTTCTCCCGCATCAGATCCTTCAGCAGACGCACCCACGCCATGGTGGTGGCCACCTGCTGCTTGCCCGAGCCCTTGCGCGCGCCCTTGTAGGCGTCCTCACCGGGCAGGGCCAGTGGGGTGTAGTCGGTCTTGCGGGCGGGGATGCCGCCGCCGAGCTTGCCGCGCATCTCCATCGCATACTGCACCGCCGGGTCCGCAGAGCCGGGGTGGAAGTAGGGCGCCGCGTACGGGTCGGCCTCGAGCACCTCGTCGCTGACCGGGATATTCAGGGAGTCCCGGAAGGCCTTGAGGTCCTCGAGCGTGAGCTTCTTCATCTGGTGCGTGGCATTGCGCCCCGCGAAGTGGGTGCCCAGGCTGTAGCCCTTGATGGTCTTGGCCAGGATGACCGTCGGCTGGCCCTCGTGCGCCATTGCCGCCCGGTATGCCGCATACACCTTGCGGTAGTCGTGGCCACCGCGCTTGAGCTTCCACCAGATGTCCTCGTCGCTCCAGTCGGCAACGAGCTTGCGGGTGCGCGGGTCGCGGTTGAAGAAGAAGTCGCGGACGTACTTGCCGTCGTTGGCGCGGAAGGTCTGGTAGTCCCCGTCCGGGGTCTGATTCATCAGGTTGATCAGCGCGCCATCGTGGTCGGCTGCCAGCAGCGGGTCCCAGCCGCGGCCCCAGACGACCTTGATGACATTCCAGCCGGCGCCGCGGAAGAAGGCCTCCAGCTCCTGGATGATCTTGCCATTGCCGCGCACGGGGCCGTCGAGACGCTGCAGGTTGCAGTTGATGACGAAGGTGAGGTTGTCGAGTTCGTCATTGGCCGCGGTCTGCAGCAGGCCACGCGACTCGACCTCGTCCATCTCGCCGTCGCCGAGGAACGCCCATACGTGCTGGTCGCTGGTGTCCTTGATACCGCGGTTGTGCAGGTACTTGTTGAAGTGCGCCTGGTAGATCGCGTTCATGGGGCCCAGGCCCATGGACACGGTCGGGAACTGCCAGAACTCCGGCATCAGGCGCGGGTGCGGGTACGAGGGCAACGCCAGCGGCTTGCCGTCCACCAGGTGCGACTTTTCCTGCCGGAAGCCATTGAGCTGGTCCTCGGTCAGGCGGCCCTCGAGGAAGGCCCGGGCATACATGCCGGGGGAGGCGTGGCCCTGGAAGTAGATCTGGTCGCCACCGCCGGGGTGGTCAGGACCGCGCCAGAAGTGGTTGTAGCCCACCTCATACAGGGTCGCGGCGGAGGCATAGGTGGAGATGTGACCGCCCACTCCGACCCCGGGGCGCTGGGCGCGGTGGACGAGCATCGCGGCATTCCACCGGTTGATCTGGCGGATGCGGTGCTCGAGCTGCTCATCGCCGGGATACCAGGGCTCATGCTCGACCGGAATGGTGTTGACATAGTCGGTGGTTGTCAGCGAGGGAACGCCGACCTGCATGGCCCGGGCCTTCTCCAGCAGGCGCAGCATCACATAGCGCGCCCGGGCCCGGCCACCTTCGTCGATCAGGTTGTCCAGGGAGTCGATCCACTCCTGGGTCTCCTCGGGATCGATATCGGGCAACCCGGTGGGGATGCCGTTGAGGATGGGGCCAACGTTGTCGTTCCCGGCCACTGGGGGTCCTCTCTGGGGGCAGCGCGACTGTGCGGTGTGTCCTCCCATCCTCTACCCCGAAGTGGTCGCAGTCACAATCCGGCGCCCAGGTTTCTCATATTGCTCGCGGAGTGAGTCGGCCGGGGGCGGCAGACTGAGGCCATGAGCGTGGCCCTCTATCAGGACGATCCGCAGATCCCGTGGCGCGGTGTTGACCCGGCCCTGGCCCGCGTGCGAATTCTGGTGTTGCTGGTCTGCGGAGTGCCCGGCGCGCTGTTGGCCGTAGCACTCGCGGTGACGATCTCCTCGTGGATGTGGCTGCTCGTCGCGGTGATCGCGCTCGCCCTGTCGATGGGGGTATGGCTGATCCGGCGCCAGGTCGGGGCTATCAGCTTCGTAGAATTGCCGGCGGAGATCGTCATCCGCCGCGGCCGGCTCTTCCGTTCGTTGGTGAGCATCCCGTATGGCCGTTTGCAGTATGCCGACCTGGGCTCCGGGCCGCTGGCCCGACGCTTTGGGCTGGCCAGCGTCACCATCCATACGGCCAATCCCGCCTCCGGTGGGGCCATCCCCGGGTTGCCGCTGGCGCAGGCCGAAGCGCTGCGCGAGCGCCTGACCGCCCGCGGTGAGGCCCAGCGGGCGGGCCTGTGAGCGCGATCGCCCCTGAACCCGACGCGGCTGGGGGTGGTGCGCCCGAGGGCGAGTGGCAGGCCTTCTCGCCGCTGACGCCCTGGCTGCGCGGTGGGGTCATGGCGCTGGCCGTCGTCGGTTGGGTAGTCAGTCAGCAGGTTGACCGCTTCTTCGGGGCGGAGCGGGGCGATCCCACCGAGGGGCACCTGTGGCAGGCGGGACTCGCGGTGCTGGTGGTGATCCTGGGCGCGGTGGCGATGGCGTGGGTGAGCTGGCGGGCGGCGCGCTTCCGGCTCGGGCCGACGTCGGTCGAACTCAAGCAAGGCGTGCTCACGCGCCAACACCGGCAGGTCCGGTATGACCGCATCCAGGCCGTGGACGTGAACCGGCCCTTGTTGGCGCGGCTGGCAGGTCTGTCCGCGGTGCGCATCGAGGCGGCCGGCGGCGTGGGCTCGTCGGTGGAACTGGCCTATCTGCCGCAGGACCGGGCGATCCAGGTGCGCGATCTCGTGCTGGGCCGGGCCAACTCTGCCGCGGTTGCAGCGGGGGGTGAGCCCGCGGCATACCCCGGCGGGCTGAGGACGCCGGGTGCCGACGGCGGTGCGAGCGGAGCCGGTGCGGAGGGTATCCCGGTGGGGGAAAGCGCTGCCCGGGCGGGGGCGGACACGGCATACCGGCCGGCGGGTGAGGTGCGTCGGTTGATCGCGGCGATCCCCGCGCCGCGGGTATGGGCGGCCACCGCGCTCAGTGGCAGCGCGCTCATCCTCGTCGCGGGCGCGCCCCTGGTGGTGGTCGCGCTGGTGGGCGGCTGGGTGGGGGTGCTCCCGGTGCTCGGACCGGCAGTGCTGGGGGCGGGGAGCTCGCTCTTCGGCCGACTGACTGGGTGGATGAACTTCCGGGTCGAGGACGCGAACACCGCGATCCGGGTGCGGCGCGGGCTGACCGAACTGCGCACGACGACGGTGCCGGTGCACCGGATCCAGGCGGTCGAGGTGCACCAGCCGGCGTTTTGGCGGCGGCTGGATTGGTGGCGGATCAGCGTCAATGTGGCTGGGGTCAACCAGGATCCACTCAAGGAGGGGGCGTCGCTGATCCCGGTTGGCACGCGCGCGGAGGTGCTGAGCATCCTTACCGCGATGGGTCCGGGTTGGGCCCTGCCGCAACTTCTCGTGGGGCTGAATGCGCCGGCCGCTGCGCCGGGCTTTCGCGGGGCGCCAGCAGCGGCCCGCTGGCTTGACCCGTTCTCGTGGCGCCGGATCGGGGTGGCGTTGACCGAGACCGCGGTGATCACCCGCGGCGGCTGGCTCGGGCGCACCGCCCAACTGGTGCCCTATGCCCGGATCCAGTCGATCACCCTCACCCAGGGCCCGGTGGAGCGCCGGCTGGACCTGGCCACGGTCCGGCTGCGCTCCACGGTGGGGGAGGTGGATCCGCAGGTACGCCATCTGAGCACCGCGGATGCGCACGACCTGGTGGCGCAGGTGGCGGCCCGGGCGCGCGCCGCCCGGGTGAGCGAGAACGGCGTGAGCCGCGCGGGCGTAACCACCGGGCCATCGGCAGAAGGTGGCGGGCTTGCGCCTAAGACTGCCGTGGTCGGCGAGCGTGCACTATCGTCCGGTGGCAACGATTCGCCCGGTCACGACGGCCGGCACGGCAGCTAGGAAGGTAGGGCGGTGGGCACACCCGCTGGCGGGAAGGCGCTGGCCAAGCTCGGCCTGTCCGAGGGTCACGTCGTTCAGGAGATCGGCTACGACGACGATGTCGATCACGACTTCCGGTATGAGATAGAGGACCTGGTCGGCAGCGAACTCGAAGACGAAGACTTCACCGGTGCCGCGGATGCCGTGCTGCTCTGGTGGCGCGACGGGGACGGCGACCTGGTCGATGCCCTGGTTGACGCGCTGACCAATCTTGCCGAAGGCGGCAGCATCGTGCTGGGAACCCCCAAGGCCGGCCGGTCCGGCGAGGTGGACGCCTCGGAGGTCGAGGAATCCGCGCGGACGGCGGGACTGCATACCTCGGGCATGGTGAGCGTGGGCAGCGACTGGTCGGCGAGCCGCTTGGTCGCGCCCAAGGGCAGCCGGCGCTGACCTCGGCATACTGACCCCATGCCGACCGCTGCGCTGGCCGTGGGTGACCGGGCGCCCGACTTCACCCTGTCCTGCCAACTCGGGGGCGAGGTGACGCTGAGTTCGTTCGCCGGGCACAAAGATCTGCTGCTGGTCTTCGTGCCCTTTGCCTTCTCGGGGATCTGTACCGGGGAATTGAGCGGCATCCGCGACGACCTCGGCTCGTTCGAGTCCGACGATCTGCAGGTGCTCGCGCTCTCGTGCGATCCGCTGTATGCACTGCGGGCTTGGGCGGACCAGGAGGGCTACTTCTTCCCGTTGCTGTCCGACTTCTGGCCGCACGGCGCCGTCGCCTCCGCCTATGGCGTCTTCGACCCCGAGCACGGTATGGCCGTGCGCGGCACCTTCCTGATCGACCGCGAGGGCGTGGTGCGCTGGCGCCTGGTCAACCCCGCCGGCACGGCCCGCGACCTGACCGGCTTCCACGCCGCCCGCTCCTGAGCCCCGGCGCTCGGCCCGCCGACCTGGTCCCACGCGTCACCAGTTTGTCTCCGGCTGCCGGAAGGGTGCGGTGGGGTGTCGGCAACACGCGGGGGTGAGAATCGGGTAGACGGCGTGTTGCCGACACTCGGGGATCCGACGAGGGGGGTCGGCGGAGGGTGGATGGGGCTGGCAGAATGGCGCAGCGACCCCGCGCGGCGAGCCGACGGGGTGCGGGCCTGTAGCTCAGTTGGTAGAGCGCCACGTTTACACCGTGGATGTCGTCGGTTCGAGCCCGGCCGGGCCCACCTCTGTTGCTCCGACGGTTAAGGTGTTGCTTTGACGGTTAAGGCAGACGCGATGGTTGGACACGAGGCCCCCGAGATCCGGTTGGCCGAGGTGATCGGCGTCCTGGAGCAGTTGTATCCGTCGAACACCGCGCAGTCGTGGGATCAGGTCGGTCTGGTCACCGGCGATCCCGATCAACCCGTACGGCGCATCCTGGTCGCCCTTGATCCCGCGCTCGCGGTGATCGAGGAAGCCGGGGAGCTGGGCGCGGATCTGCTGCTCACCCACCACCCGTTGCTGCTGCGCGGGGTGCACTCGGTGGCCACCACCGGCGCCAAGGGGATGGCTGTGACCCGCCTCGTGCGCTCGCAGATCGCGCTCTATGTCACCCACACCAACGCCGATGTCGCCGAACGCGGGGTATGCGCCGCCCTGGCCGCCGCCTGCGGGCTGAGCAAGACCGAACCAATCGCCGTGGAAGAGGGCCAGCCGTTGGGTCGAGTGGGTGAGTTGCCCGCGCCGATTCTGTTGCGGCAGTTTGCGTATCAGCTCGCCGCGGCGCTACCGCCGGCGCCGGTGGGATTGCGGGTGGCCGGCCCGCCCGAGGCGCTGGTGCAGCGGATCGCCGTCGCTGGCGGCGCCGGTGATGGCTTCTTTGACGCCGCCCGCGACTGCGGTGCGGACGTTTATGTCACCGGCGATCTGCGCCATCACCCAGCGCTGGAGGCGCGGGAGGAGGGGGCGCCATACCTGATCGACGCCGGACACTATGGCAGCGAAGCCGTCTGGATCCCGTATGCCGTTGCCGACCTCCGCGAGCGGCTCGGGTCGCGGGTCGAGGTCAGTGCGAGCCGGCTGTGCACCGATCCGTGGACCTTCCTGATCGCGGGGGAGAGCGGCGCCGGATAGGTTGGGGCGAGCGACCGCCATACGGAAGGACCCCACCGGGTGAAGGCTCCCGTCTCCGCGCAGCACCGGCTGCTCGACCTGCAACGCATCGACACCACCGCGCGCCAGCTGGAACATCAGCGCGCCACGCTGCCGGCGCTGGCTCGGCTGACCGCGTTAGCCGAGCAGCGCAGCAGCGCCGCCGACCACCTCGTTCGTGCGGAAACCGCACAAAGCGATGTGGACTGCGAACTGGCGCGGGCGGAAGCCGATGTGCAATTGGTGCGCGACCGTGCCACGCGCGATCAGGCGCGTTTGGATGCGGGGACGGGCAGTGCCAAGGATCTGACCGCGCTGCAGCATGAACTCACCTCGCTGGCCCGGCGCCAGGCCACCCTGGAGGACATCGAGCTCGAGGTCATGGAACGCGCCGAGCGCGCAGCGCAGATCGTCGGCGAAGCACGGTCCGTGGTGGCGGACCTGGACGAGCAGATCGCTCAGGCCGAGAGCGAACGCGATAGCGCGCTTAGCGCGCTGTCGACACGCTTCACCGAAGAGACCGCACCGCGCGCCTCCCTCGCCGCGCAGATCCCCGACGATCTGCTCGCGCTCTATGAGCGACTGCGCGCCAGTCAGGGCGGGCTGGGGGCGGCCATGCTGCACGCCCGACGCTGCCTGGGCTGCCAACTGGAACTCAACAACTCCGAAATGGCGCGCATCCGAGCGGCGGACCAGGACGAGGTGCTGCGCTGCGAGGAATGCGGGCGCATCCTGGTGCGCACCGCCGAGTCCGGAATTTAGCGCCGGTATGCCGCGTGCTCTACGCGTGGAAGCCGACGGCGGCTCCCGCGGCAATCCCGGTGTGGCCGGATATGGCGCGATCGTCCGGGACGCCGACGGTCGGCTGCTCGCCGAGCGGGCGGCCCCGCTGGGCAAGGCGTCCAATAACGTCGCCGAATACCGGGGCCTGATCGCCGGGCTCGCCGCCGCCGCCGAGATCGACCCCGGCGCGGATGTGGTGGCCGCCATGGACTCCAAACTGGTGGTCGAGCAGATGTCCGGGCGCTGGAAGATCAAGCACGAGGACATGCGTCGGCTGGCGTTGGAGGCGCGGGAACTGGCTGCGGCGTTCGTGGCTGCCGGTGGCTCGGTTCACTACCAATGGATTCCGCGAGCGAGCAATTCGGTCGCCGACAAGCTGTCCAACGACGGCATGGACGGCCTGCACGTATGCCGCAACCACCCCGACTCGGAGTCGCTGGGGGAGTCCGCCGAGGGCGCGGCGACCGCTGGGGAAAGCGTCGGCGTGCAATCCATGGATGCGGAATCGATGGGCGAGGCAGGCATGGCCGAGGAAGGCCGCGATGCGGCGCAGGCCGACGCGGAGGCGGGCGATCCCGCGGCCATCTCGCC
>CAKZIH010000073.1 GCA_936931335.1 uncultured Nostocoides sp.
GAAGACGAAGGTCTGTTGCGGCACCAGCGCCGCGTCCTGGGCGATCGCTCCCGGCTGCAGCTCGCGCAGGTCAATGCCGTCGAGCGACACGGTGCCGGTGGTCGGGTCAATGAGCCGGATGAGCAGGGACGCCAGCGTGGACTTGCCCGACCCGGTCGGCCCGACGATGGCCAGCGTGGTCCCCGGCGCGACCTGAAGGTCGACCTGCTCGAGCGCGGAGCCCCGGCGAACCGTTGCGTCGCCCGTGGCGTCGCCGGTCGCCCCGACGTCCTCGGCACGCCCGCCCGGCTCGTCGTGTCCTGCCGTGGCAACGGTGTCCGCAGCGGTGTCCGCGTCGATGGGCGACGCCGGGGGCGCATAGGCGTAGCTGACGCCGGTTACCTCAACCCGAGCCCCCGGCCGGCCGTCGCGGGAGGGCAGGGCAGACGCGCCATACGTCATGGCACCGGTGGCGCCGAGCACCGCGCTCACCCGCTGCCAACCGACCAGAGTGCGCGGGACCTCACCGAGGACCCAGCCGAAGGCGCGGACCGGGAAGGCCAGCACGGAGATGAGATAGACGAATTGCACCAGCTCGGCGGTGCTCACCGCGCCGGTGGCGACCCGGTGCACGCCCAGGGCGAGAACGGCGAGGGTTCCGATGGTGGGGATGGCCTCGATGACCGGGTCGAAGGTGCCACGGGTGCGACCGACCTCGATCGCTGCGGCCCGCAGGCGATCGCTGACCTCGGCGAACCGCCGGGCCTCGTAGTCTTCGCGGCCCATCACCTTGACCACCAGGGCGCCGTCGAAGCTCTCGTGGGCGACCTCGGCCACCTCGGCTCGCAGTTGTTGCACTCGGGTCACCCGGGCGCTCATTCGCCGCTGGAAGACCGCATTCGCGGCGAAGAGCAGCGGGAAGATCAGCAGGCCGACCCCGGAGAGCACCGGGTCGATGAGCACCATCTGGATTGCCCCGGCCACGAGCATGACCAGCACGCCCATGGCCATCGGCAGCGGCATGAAGATCTGCCAGGTGGCCTCGACGTCGGCATTCGCATTCGACAGCAATTGCCCCGAGGGATGCCGGTGATGCCAGGCCAGTGGCAGACGCAGGTACTGCCGGGTCACCCGCCGGCGGTAGTCCGCGCCGACGTTGAACACCACGAACCCGCCGCCGATCCGGCGCAGCAGGGTGCCGATGGTGTTGAGCAGCACAACGCCGCCGATGACCCCGAGGATGGCCAGGGCGCGTTCGGTGCTGAGCGCCCCGTCGTTAACCGCGGGGGTCACCTGGTGCCGGGTGACATAACCCACCGCCTGGGCCATCGCGGCGGTCATCACCCCATACAGGACGCTGCCGGCGACGGCGATGGCAAACAGGCGCGGCTCGGCACGAATGCCGAGGGCGATGACGTGCAGAGCGCGTCGCCAGGTGCCGGCGGCACCGGCGGGCGCGCCGAGATCCTCAGCGGGCATGCAGACCGGTCACGCCAGCCCAAGCTTGGCGGCGAGGAGCGCGTCAATCGCGGCTTGCGCGCCCAAGGGGGTCACCTCGGCACGACCCTGGCGCCCGAAGGCGAACAGGAGCAACTCCGACGGGTCACCCTCGAGGGTCACCGAGCCCTGGTCCGTCGCCGCCTTGGCCGTATGCCGCCCGAGCGGGCTCACCAACTCCACGCCCACGGGGGACTTGCGAAACATCAAGCGAGCGGTCTTGGTCAGCGAGGACCACAGGGCGCGCTGTTGCTCCGAGGAAAGCCGGCGCCGTTCGGTGCCGGGCTGGGAACGCAGCACGTCCTCATGGTGCACAAAGAACTCGACGTGGTTGATCAACTCGTCGACCGCGCCGATGGCGGCTGGGCTGAATCGAGGCGGGCCGGAGCGCACGGCCGCTACCAGCTGCGGCCAGGGCTGGTTTGTGATCTCCCGCAGCGCCTTGGTGGCTCGCTCGCCCACCACCGGCAGCTTGGGCCCGATGATCAGGTCGGGCCGCCCGTCGCGAATCACCAGGTGGGTGGCCAGATCGCGGGTGGTCCAGCCGGAGCACAGCGTGGGCGCATCCGGCCCTGCGACCAGCAAGTCATCGCACAGGCTGTCGCGCTCGGCGCGGGCGAATTTCGTCATATGTCTATCTTGCCTGCGCCCACTGACAACGGCTCACCGGGTGGGATGTCCGTGCCCGGCGATGGCGCCCTTGACCTGCCCGACCGTGAGCGTGCCGAAGTGGAAGACCGACGCGGCCAACACCGCATCGGCGCCGGCATCCAGGGCCTGCGCAAAGTGCTCGGCGGTGCCCGCTCCCCCGCTGGCGATGACCGGGATGGCGACCTCGGCCCGGACCAGCCGGATCAGTTCGAGATCGAACCCGGTAGTGGTGCCGTCCGCGTCCATGGAGTTGAGCAGGATCTCCCCGGCGCCGAGTTCGGCGGCGCGGACGCACCAGGCCACCGCATCCATCCCGGTGCCGGTGCGGCCCCCGTGCGTGGTCACCTCGAAGCCGCCGACCGGCTCCCCGTCGGCGCCGCGCCGGCGACGAACGTCGGCCGAGAGCACGAGCACCTGGGCACCGAATCGCTCGGCGACCTCGGCGACCAGTTCGGGCCGGGCGATCGCCGCCGTGTTGACGCCCACCTTGTCGGCGCCGGCCCGCAGCAGCCGGTCGACATCGGCCACCGTGCGCACCCCGCCACCGACGGTGAGCGGGATGAAGACCTCTTCGGCGGTGCGCCCGATCAGGTCGTATGTCGTGTCCCGCCCCCCACTGCTGGCCGTCACATCGAGGAAGGTCAGCTCGTCGGCGCCCTGGGCGGCATAGGCGGCGGCCAGCTCCACTGGGTCGCCCGCGTCGCGCAGGTCGGTGAAGTTGACGCCTTTGACCACCCGCCCGGCGTCGACGTCCAGGCAGGGGATGACGCGGGCGGCGAGCGGCATACCGGCAGCCTAGTCAGGGCGGTGAGCGGCCGGCCGGGCCCGGCGGATGCCGGACCCGGCCCAGACCGCGTCAACTACCACTAGCTACGCCAGTGGCGAGCGGCGACTCACCAACCGATGGTCTTGAAGATCGCCAGGGTGATCGGACCGGCGGTACGGATGGTCTCGCCGGAGCCGATGGCATAGGTCATCAGCGAGTTGATATTGCCCTTGCGGTAGGTCGCCTCGTCGAGGTGGGAGTAGCTGCTGCCCGGGTTCCAGCTAGACGGGGCATACAGCTTGGCCGCCTTGCCGCCATTGGCCTTGCGGACCGCGGCGGAGTCGAAATAGACGTTGTTGCTGCGCAGGGCCTTGCCGAGCTGCACCGAGTTGTCGGGCATCTTCCACAGCAGCGGGCTGTTGGCGGCGCTACCGAGCTTGGTGAACCGGTCATAGCTGATGTTCTTGCCCTGCAGGCGCACCGAGCCGAGGCTGCCGTTGACGCGGCCGGCGCCGAGGAAGCCCAGGCCATGGCCCAACTCGTGGGCGACCACACTCTGGAAGTCGTACTTGCCGGCCGGGGCGGACCCGGTCCCGAAGTGCCAGTTGCTGAAGTTGCTGGAGAAGCGGGCCACGATGTCAGGAGCGGCATTGAGCTGACGGCCGGCGCGCTTGTTGGCGATCGCGTCCACATAGAAGACGCCGCCGTTGTCCCAGACGTAGCTCGGACCGGCGGAGCCGAGGATGTTGGCGCCCAGCGGTTGCCAGCTCGCCTTGACGGTGATCGGCACGGGGCTGGAGACCTTGCTCGCCCACGAGTCCACGGCGCGCTGGAAGGCGGCCTTGGCCTCGGGGGTGAAGCCGGAGTAGGTGACGGTGAACTTGGCGGTGGGCGCGGCCTTGGCGGCCGCGGCGTCGTCCTCGACGACGGTGGGTGCGCCCTGCTCGCCACCGGCATACACCGGAATGCTGTAACCGGGCAGGCGGTTGCCGTCCTCGGTGCCGGCCTGCGCCGGGGCACCGGCGAGCACGGCGAGGGCCGGGGCGAGGAGCGTGGCCCCCAGGGTCAAAGTGCGCTTCATGGTGGGTGATATCCCTCTCGGATCAGGTATGCCGGGCACCCCAATCGGGTGTCCCGCGGCCACCATCCGCCCCCCGGCGGATGCTGCCGTCGCCGACGCTAACACCGGCCACCGACAACCCCGTTCCACCGCTCACCGGACGGCCTCCCGCCGCCTGGTTCCCAACCTTTCCCACGCGACCCACGCCACCGGGGCAGCCGGCGAATCGAGGCAGCCGGCGAACCGGAGGTCAGTCGCGGGCCGGCTCGGCCGCGCCGCCGCGGGTCACCAGATCGGCCAACCGCTGGGCATCCGCGTCCGCCGCCGCGCCATCGGCGCGTTGGATCGCCATCACCGCGACGGATTCGCCGTCGATCAGGTCCAGGTTGACCCACGGCTCACCACCGCCGAAGCGCACGCCCTCGATCTCCGACCAGGCGATGGTGCGGGTGAGCATGAGGTTACGCACGCGCAGCCCCTCGGCCACCGGGGTGGCGCTGATGCGGGCATACCGGATCATGAGCACAGCGATGGCCACGCCCAGGCCGGCCACCATCGCCTTGTCCACGGGCCCCCACTGGCCACCCTCGGCGGGGCCGGGCAGGAGCCAGGCGATGAGGGCGAAGAGCAGCAAGGACAAGCCACCGGAGGCCAGCGCCATCATCCGCCCGCGGCGCGGAACGAAGGACGCCTGGTTCACAGCCGGCATGCCGAGATCTCGGTGACCAGGATGGCGCGGGCACCCAGCTCATAGAGCAGGTCCATCACCCGGTTGGTCTGGGCGCGCGGCACCATTGCCCGCACGGCCATCCAGGCCGGGTTCTGCAGGGGCGAGACCGTCGGCGACTCCAGCCCCGGGGTCACCCGGCAGGCTTCGGTGACGATCGCCGCCGGGCAGTCGTAATCGAGCATCACATAGTGCCGCGCGGTCACCACGCCGACCAGCCGGCGCCGCATCGTCTCCACGGCCGCGGCCTCGCGGGTCCCGGGGCGACGGATGAGCACCGCCTCGCTGCGCAGGATCGGCTCGCCGAAGGCCGCCAGCCCCTGCGCCCGCAGGGTCGTCCCGGTCTCCACCACATCGGCGATCACATCGGCCACCCCGAGGGTGATCGCGGTTTCCACGGCGCCGTCGAGGCGCACCACGTCCGCGTCGATTCCCTGCTCGGACAAGTGCTTTCGCACCAGACCCGGGTATGACGTGGCTACCCGTCGCCCGGCGATCGCCGCGACCTCCTCGACCTCGCCGGGGCGGGCGGCATACCGGAAGGTGGACCCGCCGAAGCCGAGCGGCAGGACCTCCTGCGCGCCGCTGCCGGCGTCCAGCAATAGGTCCCGGCCGGTGATCCCGGCGTCTACCGTGCCGGAGCCGACATAGACGGCAATATCCCGGGGCCGCAGATAGAAGAATTCGACGGCATTGTCCGGATCGGCGCAGATGAGTTCCTTGGCGTCGCGACGAGTCCGGTAGCCGGCCTCCCGCAGCATCTCGACCGCGGATTCGGACAGCGAGCCCTTGTTGGGGACAGCGAAGCGCAGCACGGGTTCGAGGGTAGATCAGCCGCGCGGGGCGAGGGCAGCCGCGTCCGTATGCCGCCTCACAGGTGCGCGTAGACGTCGTCCAGGCTCAGCCCCTGGTCGAGCATGAGCACCTGCAGGTGGTAGAGGAGTTGGCTGATCTCCTGCGCCGTCTTGTCCTTGCCCTCGTATTCGGCGGCCATCCACACCTCGGCGGCCTCCTCCACGATCTTCTTGCCGATCGCGTGCGTGCCGGCCGCCAATGCCGCGACGGTGCCCGACCCGGGCGGCCGAGTGGCCGCCTTGTCGGCCAATTCGGCATACAACTGCTCGAAGGTCTTCACGGGGCTCAGACTAGGACGCGACCGGCGCCGGGATCGCCTCGCGGTCACCGACGGTGGGCGTCTCGCGGCGGCTCACCCGGGTCCACTGCACGAAGCCATAGATGACGAAGAGGCCGTAGAAGGTGTACATCACCGCGGTCGGCACATAGCCGGTGGCGAAGCCCAACGGCACCCCGACCAGGTCCACGCCGATCCAGGCCAGCCAGAACTCGTTCCAGCCGCGCGCCATCGCATAGGTGGCCACGAAGCTGCCCACGAAGATCCATGCGTCGCACCAGTAGTACCACCACTGCGGGGTCCAGTACGGATTTGGCGCGGCATTCCAGAGCGCGACGAAAACCTGGTGGGCGACAAGGGTTCCCACAAGCCAGAGGGCCGCCAGGGCGAGGCGCTCGCGGGCGGTCGCCCACCGCGGGGTGATCGACGGGGCATCCCCCGCGGCGCCACGCGCCTGCCGCAGGCGGTTCCAGCGCCACCAGCCATAGAGGCTGGTGAGGATGAAGAGGACCTGTCGGCCTGCCTGCCCAAAGAGCGGGATCCGCTCATCGGCGCCGAAGAGGGCACCGAGGTAGACGAAGAAAAGCATGACATTGGCGAGAATGCCGACGGGCCAGGCCCAGACCCAGCGCTTCATCGCCAGATAGGCGGAGACGATCCCGATCACGATCCCGATGAACTCCAGCAGGTGGACCTCATAGGAGAGCACGGGGAAGGTGGCATCCAGCAGGGACTGGAAGATGTTGTGGGCCTCGGTGGCCAGCAGGACCATCGGTGGTCGCTCCCTCGGTGGTTCGGAACAGGGTCGACGAACTCCGGGGTTAGGCGCCGCCGACGGTGGCCGACGGCGCGGGTGCGCCGACGGCATACCGCCTGCGATGCGTGCTGCCTCCCGTCCGGACTTTCACCGTCGGTCCCGGAATTTCACCGGATCAACCGCCCGCTGGCTGCGGACGGGTCGTGGACTGTCACCACCGGTTCGGAATTACACCGACCCCGGAGCACGTGCGGCCAGTATGGCGCATTCGTGCCCCACTGGACAGCGGGCCGCCCGGCGCGGCGCGCAGCCAGCGCCGGGCTGGCTAGCCTTCGCCGGCGCCCGGCGCCGCTTCGGCGACGTCGGTGTCCCGGTGGTCGGGGCCGGCGGTGTTGTTGGTGCCGGGGGTGTCGGGCACGCTGTCCGCGCCACCGTGGGCGGTGTCCGCGTTGAGTGCGCCGGAGCCGCCCTCGGAGATGGTGCCCCCGCTGGTCTGGCGGTCTCGATCGCTGTTGGTGGTGGTGTTGTCGCTGGTCATTCGCCCAACCTATGCGGCTAGCCCCGGCTCGTGGCGGCCCAGCGAGGCAGGACCTCGATCAGTGCCGCGGTGAACTCCCGCACCTGGCGCAGGTCGACCCATTCGTCGACGGCGTGCAGGCCGCCGCCGGAAGGCCCGCAGATCAGGGTGGGGCACAGCTCTTGCCACAGCGGCGCCTCCATCCAGTAGGGCGCATCAAAGTTCGCCGCGGTCCCCAATTCCGCACCGAGCCGGGCGGAGAGGTCGGCGGCTGGGCCATCCGCATCGAGGCGCCACCCGTCGCGCTGGGCCAGCAGTTCGGTGCTGGCCTGCCAGCTCGGATCGAGCAACTCCTGCACGATCGCTTGGGCGCGATGGCAGGGTTCACCGGGCGGGGTGCGCAACTCCACCAGGCATTCGGCGTGATCGGGGATGACGAATGCCGATTCCCCGCCGCGGACCGTGGTCACCATGAGATCCCCGCCCTGAGCCCGAATGGCGGGTGCCGCCTCAGCCACCGCGTGCAGCAGGCGACCCAGGTGGGTAACCGCGTTGACGCCCAACTCGGCCTGCGAGCTGTGGGCCGCCCGCCCGGCGAAGCGGACCCGCACCACCGCGAACCCACGCAGCGACCGACTCAGCGCCAGATCCGTGGGTTCGGCGATGAGGCAAACATCGGGGCGGATGCCGAGGCCGGGCAGCGCCGCGACCGCGGCCTCGCTGCCGACGCTGGCATCCTCCTCGTCGGCAACCAGGGCCAGCACCACCCGGACCGGTGAATCGGGGGCGGCGAACTGTTCGGCGGCGATGACCAGCGCGGCGATCCCGCCCTTCATGTCGGCGGCGCCTCGGCCGAAGAGCCGGTCCCCATCGATCCGCGCGGCGAAGGGCGCGTCCATCCCGCTCACCCCGACGGTGTCCAGGTGGCCATTGAGGACGATCGTGGGCCGGTCGGCGGGACCGGGTGAGATAGCGACCAAGCTGGGCCGGTCGGACGCCGCTGCGGCGGGCACCACCTCGGTGGTGAACCCTTTGCCCTGCAGGCGGGCGGCGAGGTGCGCCACGATCCGTGGTTCGCCGGCGGCGCCGGGGGTCAGTGCCGGGTTGATGCTGTCGATGCCGACGAGTTCGACGAGCAGGGCCACGGCCTGCGCACCGGGGTCGTTTTCCGCGGGCTTGACGGCGGCGGGCTGGGCGGAGGGGGGTATGGCGTCGGCGGGCGTCGGGCGGGAGTCAGGGCTCACCCGAGACAAGGTAGACGCTCGTCGTGCGGCGGCGACCGGCATCGACCGCCGGCCGGGTAGCCGGTCGCTTGTCGTGCCGGCCGGGTCGTGATCTGCTGGTCGGGTGATGCTCCCGGATGCCGACCAGTGGCGCGCGCTCGCGCGCAGTTCGCCCTGGCTCTGGCATTCCCTGCATGCCGAGATCCACCTGCCGCAGCCCGACCCGGCCGCGCCCGCCGCACCCCTGGAGGTCTGGCTGCGCAAGCCCGGGGATGTCCGAGTCGAGGGCCGCCGGGAGCTCGCGCCGGGGTCCACGACATACCGGGCCGCCGGGCAGCACCGGGGTCGCCAACCGCAGGATGACGAGCCGCTATGGCGCCCCGACGGCCTGGTCGCCGCGCGCGCACCGCGCCATCTTGTCGAGGACGACCACGGGCTGTATTTCCACAATTACTACTGGATCGCCCTGCTCGATCCGGTCGAACTCGCCGACGGCGTCGCTCCCGACCACCCGGGGGAGACGACGGTCCCGGTGGCCGGCGTGGAAGTCTCCGGGCTGGCGGTGACCGAGCGCCACGACCGGGAGACCTGGTGGGCGCAGGTGTCGCCCACCCCGGCATACGACCCGCGGTGTTCGTGCTGTCCGCTGCTCGACGCCGAAGACCTGGCCCGCGAGGAATGGGGGGATGCGCGGGTGGACGCAATGCAGGCGGACGGCCGGGTGTATGCCCGCACCTGGTTGGTGGGGCTGGATCGCCAAAGCGGCATCTGCGTCAGCGTGGCGGCCCTCGACGGCTCCGATCCGCCGGCCGGCTCCGGCGGGCACAGCATGCGCATCCTCGGGGTGGACGAGACAATGCCGGGCGCCCTGTTCGGCTGACGCCGGCGGTTCAGACCAGTTCCACGCCAAAGGGCGACAACAGGCTGTTGGCGTGGGTCAGGGCGAACCGAGCGCCGCGCACCACGGTCTCCCGCACATCGATCGCCATCCCGGTCGCCGTGACGAAATCCGCCCCGGACAGGTCGCTGCGCCCGAAGCTGGCGCCGGTCAGATCACTGCCGGCAAAGGAGACCTTGGAGAGCGTTGCCTCGGCGAAGTCCGCCTCGTGGAGGCGACATTCGCGGAAGGTGGAGCCGGCCAGTTCCAGGGCTCGGAAGCTGGTGTAGTCCATCCGGCAGCGGGTGAATTCCAGGGCTGGGCCGAGGATCGTCGGATGGGTGGTGGCGAACGAGGTGCCCAGCAGCCGGCAATCCTCGAAGCCCACGAAGGTGAACCGGGAATCGGTCAGGTCGAGCCACGACAGTTCGCAGCCCCGGAAAGTGGTGTCGCGCAAGGAACATCGGATGAGTGCCGCGCCGCTGAGCGAGACCCCTTCGAAGGTGCAGCCGTCGAAGTCCACCCCGGACAGCCGCTCCCCCGCCGGCAGGTCCTCGGTGAAGGTCTCGTCGACCACCCAGTTCTCCCCGGCGAGGCGATTGGCGAGCGTGGTGGTCACCGGCTCACCTACCGTGGGCGGCGACGAGCGAGCGCAACTGGGCGATATTGTCGGCGGCGTCCTGGGCGTTGTAGACGGCCGAACCGGCGACGAAGACATCCGCACCGGCCTCGGCGCACTGCTCGATGGTGGTCGCGGACACCCCGCCATCGACCTGGATCGCCACCTGAGCGCCGTGCGCGGCAACGGATTCGCGGACCGCACGCACCTTGGGGAGTTGGTCGGCCATGAACGACTGCCCACCGAATCCGGGTTCCACGGTCATCACCAGCACCATGTCCAAGTCGGGGAGCAGGTCAGCATACGGAGCCCAGTCGGTGGCCGGTTTGAGGGCCAGCGCGGCGCGCGCCCCCGCCGCCCGTATGTCGCGAGCCACCCCCCGCGGGTCCCGCGCCGCCTCCACATGGAAGGTCACCGACGCGGCGCCGGCCTCGGCATACCGCGGGGCCCAACGGTCGGGGTCCTCGATCATCAGGTGGGCATCCATCGGGATCGGACTGACCTGCGCCAACCGCTCCACGACCGGCAGGCCGAGGGTGAGATTGGGGACAAAATGCCCGTCCATGACGTCGACGTGCACCCAATCGGCGGTCGCGATGGCGTCCAGCTCACGCTGGAGGTTCGCGAAGTCCGCGGACAGAATGCTCGGCGAGATCAGCACACAGGCAGCCTAGCCAGCAACCACCGCCCTCTTACGGAGTAGTGCGAGGTACATCGCATCGGTGCCATGCAGGTGCGTCCAGAGCTGTACCGCGGGGCCGGGGCCGAGTAGGTCGGCCCAGCCGGTGCTCACCGCCGCCACCACCTCGCGGGCGTCGAGTTGTTCCATGTCCGGATGGGCCTTGAGCAGGTCGTCCACGACGAACCGGGTCTCGGCCAGGTGGGGACTACAGGTCGCATAGGCCACCACTCCCCCGGGTGCCACCGCGTCCAGGGCGCTGGCGAGCAGCTCGCGTTGCAGGGGGGCGAGGGCGGCGACATCCCCCGGAGTACGCCGCCAGCGCGCCTCGGGTCGGCGGCGCAGCGCACCCAAACCGGTGCACGGTGCGTCGACGAGCACCCGGTCGTATGCCGCGGGCTCCGCCTGACCGATCTCCCGGCCGTCCCCGGTGCGCACCTCGAGTGTCAATCCGGTCGCGATGGCCTGGTCGCGGGCGGCGGCGAGCGTCTTGGTGACCAGTTCGGCGCGGTGCGGGGTGATCTCGTTGGCGACCAGATCCGCGCCCTGCTGCAGGGCCAGACCGGCCAGCAGTCCGGCCTTGCCGCCGGGGCCGGCGCAGAGGTCGAGCCACGGGCCCGTGGGGGCGTCGACGCGGGAGAGGGCGAGCGCCACGAGCTGGGACCCCTCGTCCTGCACGCCGGCGCGGCCCTCACGGACGGCGGCGAGACCCGACGGGCTGCCCGAGACCAGGGCGGCGTACGGGGACCACGAGCCCGGCCTGGCGCCCTCGGCGACGAGCTCGGCGACCGAGGCCAGCCCGGGACGTACGGCCAGGGCGGTCACCGGCGGCCGGTTGTCGGCCTCCATCACCCGCTCGGCGCCCACCGGGCCGAGCACGTCGGAGAACGCCTGGGCGACCCAGCGTGGGTGGTGCTGGCGGACGGCCGCCTCCTCGACCCCGGTCAGTCCGGCGGCGAGGAGGTCCATCCAGGCGTCGAGGTCGCGCTCGGAGACCCGGCGCAGGACGGCGTTCACGACGCCGGTGGCCCGCTCCCCGACGGCGTTGGCCACGAGGTCCACGGAGGCGGCGACCGCGGCGTGCGCCGGCACCCGCATCGACAGCACCTGGTGGGCGCCGAGGCGCAGCACGTCGACGACCGCGGGCTGGAGGGAGCTCAGCGGACGGCCGGAGGCGCGCTGGATGACGGCGTCGTACGTGCCCTGCAGCCGGCAGGTGCCGTTGACCAGCTCGGTGGCGAAGGCGGCATCGCGGGTGTCGAGGCGGCGCTCGGCGAGAAGCTCGGGCAGCACCAGGTTGGCGTACGCGCCGGCAGCGGTCACCGCGCGCAGCGCGTCGTACGCGACCCGGCGGGCAGGATCGACGGGGCGGGTGCGGGCCTTGCCACGGGACGGACGCCTGGCGGCACTCACGCGAACACCTCGTCACCGGTGAGGTGCGCGCCGCGCGCCCAGTCGGCACCGCCCATGGGCTTCTTGCCGTGGGCCTGCACCTGCAGCAGGCGCAACGACCCGTCCCCCGTGCCCACCAGGACCTCCTTGCGGCGGCCCTCGATGCCACCGGGGGGCAGCGCGTCTGCCGTCGGCTCGGCGAGCAGCACCTTGAACCGCTCGCCCGCCAGGGTGGTCCACGCGCCGGGCTCGGGGTTGGCCCCGCGCACGAGGCGGTCGATCTCCGCGGCGGGCAGGGACCAGTCGATGCGGACGTCCTCGGGCTCGACCTTCGGGGCGTACGAGATGGTGTCGGTGGGCTGCGGCACCGGCTGCTCCCCCGCCTCGATGGCGTCGAGGGTCTCGACCAGCAGGTCCGCGCCGCGGAGGCCCAGCCGGTCGAGCAGGTCGCCGGAGGTGTCGGCGGGCCCGATCTCGTCGGTGAGCGTGCGGTAGACAGGCCCGGCGTCGAGCTCCTTGACGATGCGGAACGTCGTGGCGCCGGTGGCGGCGGCGCCGTCCATGATCGCGCGCTGCACCGGCGCTGCGCCGCGGTAGGCGGGGAGCACCGAGAAGTGCAGGTTGACCCACCCGTGGGTCGGGATGGCGAGGGTGCGCTCCGGGAGCAGCGCCCCGTACGCCACCACGGGGCAGCACTGCGGCGCGATCTCTGCCAGACGGGCCCGGAACTCGCGGTCGCGCGGATGGTCTGGTGTGAGCACCTCGATGCCGCGGTCCTCGGCCCACCGCGCCACCGGGCTCGGCACCAGCCGCGAGCTGCGGCCCTGGGCGGCGGCCGGCCGGGAGACCACGGCCACCAGGTCGTGGCGGCTCGCCGCGATCGCCTCGAGGCTGGGAAGGGCCGGGGACGGGGTCCCGGCGAAGACGACGCGCATCCCGGCAGCCTATCGAGTCGCCACGGACGGGATCGGCTCCCAGTGTCCGTTGCGCATGGAGACAGCAGGACGCGACGAGGCCGCCCGCCGCGCCTCGAGCTGGGCTCGGGGCGGGGGGCGGCCTCGGCCGTCGGTGTCAGGCGGTGGGGGCGCCCGCCGACGCGCCTACAGTGTCGTTAGAGGAGCTGAGCGCCTGCTCCAGCTGCTCCCGCGACATGCGGTGGCGGCCCACGATGCCCTTCTCGCCGGCCTGACGGAGCAGGTCGGTGCGGGAGGGCGAGGTGCCGTCGCTCGGGGTGCGCGGCGTGCGGGTGGCGGTCGGCTTGCGGGTCGCGGGCGTGCGCGGCGTACGGGCCGGGCGCTTCGCCCCGGTCTGCGACCCCGACACCGGCTCGGCGTAGCGCTGGCCGTCCTCGTCGGTCTTGGTGCTGGACTCCGCAGACGTGCCGAGGTCGGCGTCGGCCTTGGTGGGTCGCACCGGTGCGACCGCCGCGGTGGCTGTGTCCTCGACGTTCGCCGAGCGGGTGGCGGCGAGCTTGTCCGCCTGACGCCCCGACGTCGTCCGGGACTTCGACGGGGTGCCCTCCTGCTCGATCACCGGCTTGTCCTGGGCAGCCGTCGGGTCCTGCTGCAGCTTCTTCGCCTCCTTGGCGCGGGTCTTGGACAGCGACTTGAGGTCCTTCTCGGCCGCCTTCGCGCGGTCCTTCGCAGCCTTGAGCTTCTCGGCCTCCTTCGCGCGGGTGCGCGACATCGACTTGAGCTCCTTCTCGGCCGTCTTGGCGCGGTCCTTCATGGCCTTCAGCTTCTCGGCCGCCTTGGCGCGCTCCTTGGCCTTCGCCTGCGTCAGCTTGTCGGCGGCCTTGGCCTTGGCATCCGCCTTCTTCGAGTCCTTCGCCACGTCGTGACTCCTTTCGGTTAGCCGCTGAGGCTACTCCAGCACCGCCGGGTCCACAGCGACTCTGAGGCGTCTCGCGTCCTTGCGTGACGATCGTCCCGCCAGAAACGCCTGGACAGCCCTGGTGAGATCGGCGCCAGCGCGTACGGGACCGCGCGCGAACAGCCTCGCCGTCTCCTCGTCCGGCCCGGGGGCCGGGCCGAGGGTGGACACCCCGGTCGCGGTGCCCACCGCGGCGGCCAGCTCGGTGAGCACGCTCCACTCCCCCTCCGCGGACACGAATCGCACGGCTGGCGGGAAGCCGGCGTCGGCTCGTTCCGCCAGCTCGCGGACAGCGAATCCCCCCGGGTCGAGGCGGATGAGTGCCTGCAGGGCGCGGGAGTCGGGCGGCCCCACGGCAAGGACACTTCCGCCGTCGGCCGCGGGCCGCACGAGGGCGGTGGCCCGCAGCCACCGGCGCAGGGCCTCCTCGGTGGCCCGAAGGTCCGGCCGGGCGAGCAGGGCCTGGGTGTCGAGCAGCAGCGCGGCCGCATACCCGCCCTCGGCCCTCGGCTCAGCCCCGGGGGTGGCGACGACGAGGGCGATCTCGCCCGTGACCGTCTCCAGGACCCGGCCTTGCGCCGACTGCTTCACAGGGATGCCCGGGAACGCCCGCCCCAGCTCCTCGGCCGTGCGCTGCGAACCCACCCGGTACGACCGCAGCCGCGTCGCGTGGCACTCCTGGCAGGACCAGGCGGTGACGATCCGGCCGCACCAGCCGCACGAGACATGGCTGTCGGGCCGGTTGATCGCGGCAGAGCTCCGCAACGGTCCGGCGCACGTCGGGCAGCGGGCGCGTTCGCCGCACTCGGCGCACGCCAGAGCCGTGAGATAGCCGGCGCGCGGCACCTGGACCAGCACCGGGCCCTGGGCGAGCCCGGTGCGGACGACCGTGAACGCCTCGTGCGGGAGCCGTGCCACGCGTGCGGTCGGGTCCCGGTCGAGCGTGCGGTCGTCGTCCCCGGTGATCCGCACCGCCGGGGCGAGCCGCCTCGCCTCGTCGGGTGTGAGCCTGACCGGCGCCAGCCAGCCCCGGTCCAGCAGGGCCTGCACCTCGCAGGTCCGTGCGTACGAGGCGAGCAGCAGCCCGGCCCCACGCTGGCTGGCGCGGATGGCGGCGACGTCGCGGGCGTGCGGGTACGGCGACCGCAGCTCGGCGTGCAGGTCGTCACCGTCGTCCCACAGGCAGACCAGCCCCAGGTCGACCACGGGGGCGAAGACGGCCGACCGGGTGCCGACGACGACCTTGGCCTGCCCTCGGAGGCCGCGCAGGAACGCCCGGTAGCGGGCCGACGGGCCGAGCTCTGCCATCTGCCGGGCCACCCTGGCCTTGCCGAGGGTCTTCTCCAGCAACGGGGCCACCCGGCACACGTCGTGGGTGTCAGGGACAACCACGACCACGGACCGCCCCGACGCCACAGTGGCCGACGCAGCGGCGACGAACCCGGCAGCCCAGTCGCCTGCCTCCCCCTCGACGGGCACGGGCGTCCAGGCCGCTCGCGGTGACCCGCCGCCGCGCAGGGCGTCGAGGAACCCCCGCCCCGCCGGGTAGTGGGCGAGGGGGCCGGGGTCGTCGCTCAGCTCAGGGGGCTCCGGGTCTGGCCGGGGGGTGGCGGCCTCGGTGGTGGCGTGCCGGGCCGGGATCGCCAGCCGCGCCACGTCGGAGAACGTGCCCGCGTAGTGGTCGGCCACCGCCCGGACGAGCTCGATGGACTCCGGCGGCAGCACCGGCTCGGCGCTGACCGCCTTCGTCAGCGGCGCGAGCTTGTGCTGGTCGGTGGTGTCTGCCCGCTCGACGACGAACCCGTCCATGAGCCGGCCCGCGAACCGCACCCTGACCCGTGATCCCGCGACGGCGGTCTCGTCCATCTCCTCGGGCACCGCGTAGTCGAACGGCCGGTCGAGGTGCGGCAGGCCCAGGTCGACGTAGACCCGCGCCACTGGCAAAGCCACCTCACCCATGCGAGTCACCCTAGGGGGAGGCTCTGACACTCTCCTGAGTCACTGCGCGCGTACGCGGTGAACGCGCCCAGACTCGGTGACTGCGCCCGTCATGGTGGGCGCGTTGACCGGGTCCGGACGCACTCACCCAAGTCGTTCGGTCAGGGACCGCGTGACGCCACGCCTCGCTCCGCTCAGCGTGCCTGGGTCTCGACTCGGATCTGCTTCGCAAGCTCAGCAGATCCTCACTCAACCACCGGGAGGCACCCGCGATGCACGACGAACGCAGCGAGACGCCTAGCCCTCACCGAACCCCAGGCCGCCTCGCGGAGAGAGGAGGAAGAGCGGGGACTCAGCCTCCCGCCCGCGGAGCCCGGAGGGCGACAGACGACAGGGCCTCAGCCCTTGACTGCCTTTGCCAGGGCGTCGGCGCGGTCGGTGCGCTCCCAGGTGAGCTCTGGGAGCTCGCGGCCGAAGTGGCCGTAGTTGGTGGTGAGCCCGAAGATCGGCCGGAGCAGGTCGAGGTCGCGGATGATGGCGCGGGGGCGGAGGTCGAACACCGAGCGCACCGCGTCGCTGATCTGGTCGAGGGGGACGGTCTCGGTGCCGAAGCAGTCGACGAAGAGGCCGACGGGGTGGGCGCGACCGATGGCGTACGCGACCTGGACCTCGCAGCGGCGGGCGAGCCCGGCCGCGACGACGTTCTTGGCGACCCAGCGCATCGCGTACGCGGCGGAGCGGTCGACCTTGGACGGGTCCTTGCCGGAGAAGGCGCCGCCTCCGTGACGGGCCATGCCGCCGTACGTGTCGACGATGATCTTGCGACCGGTGACCCCGGCGTCGCCCATGGGACCGCCGATGACGAACTTGCCGGTCGGGTTGACGTGCACCTTGAGCTCGGGACGCGCGATCTCGTACCTGCTGAGGACCGGGTCGATGACCTCGCGCTGCACATCGGCCGCGATGGTCGCGTGCTCGACGTCGGCGTGGTGCTGGGTGGACACGACGACGGTGTCGATCGCGACGGCACGGTCGCCGTCGTACGCGATCGTGACCTGCGTCTTGCCGTCGGGACGCAGGTAGTCGAGCACGCCGTCCTTGCGCACGGCGGTGAGGCGCTCCGACAGCCGGTGGGCGATGTCGACGGGCAGCGGCATCAGGGTGGGCGTGTCGTCGCAGGCGTACCCGAACATCAGGCCCTGGTCGCCGGCACCCTGGCTGTCGAGCTCGTCTCCGGAGCCCTCTTCGCGGCGCTCCTCAGCGCTGTCGACACCCTGCGCGATGTCGGGCGACTGGCTGCCGATGGCCACCATCACGCCGCACGAGTCGCCGTCGAAACCGATGTCGGAGCTGGTGTAGCCGATGTCGAGCACCCGCTGGCGGGCGATCTTGGCGATGTCGGCGTACGCCTCGGTGGTGACCTCACCCCCGACGACGACGAGGCCGGTGGTGACCAGCGTCTCGACGGCGACCCGGCTCGACGGGTCCTGCGCGAGCAGGGCGTCGAGAACCGCGTCGGAGATCGAGTCGGAGACCTTGTCGGGGTGCCCCTCGGTGACGGACTCGGAGGTGAAAAGACGGTGCACGGGATGTTCCTCACGTTGCTGCGTAGGGCCTCGGGCGGAGGCCTAGGCCGGCACCTGCGTGCAGTCGTGCCGGGACGGGGCCGGAGCCCGGCCTCAGGTGGTGCTCAGAGCTCGGAGTCGCCGAACGGGTCGCCGAAGACGAAATCGGGGTCGGCGACGGCCTCAGCCATCGCGGCCGCCTCGGCCTCGGGATCGACGGGGGTGCACTCGAGCACGCCGGAGTTGACCTCGCGGAGCGCGATCGAGAGGGGCTTCTCCTGCACGGCCGTGTCGACCAGCGGGCCCACGTTCTCCAGGAGGCCCTCCCCCAGCTGGGAGTAGTAGGCGTTGATCTGGCGCGCCCGCTTCGCGGCGAACAGCACCAGGCGGTACTTGGAGTCGACCTGCGTCAGCAGCTCGTCGATCGGGGGGTTGGTGATGCCTTCAGGGTGAACCGTCACTGCGTACCTTCGCTCTGGGATGTCGCTGGTGGCCCGGACTGACCTGGGCCCAGACCGAGCAACTGTACCAACTGCCTCACGGTGTCGGCGACATCGACATTCACCACGGACACGTCGAACTCCGAGGCCGCAGCCAGCTCCTCGTCGGCCGTACGCAACCGCCGCGCCACCGCCTCCGCGGTCTCGGTGGCTCGCCCGCGGAGCCGGCGCTCCAGCTCTTCCCGCGTGGGCGGGAGCAGGAAGACCTGGCGGGCAGAAGGCAGCGCGACCCGCACCTGCCGGGCGCCTGACAGGTCGAGCTCCAGGAGCACGCACCGGCCGGACGCGACGGCCTGCTCCACCCCGAGGCGCGGGGTGCCGTAGCGATGGCGGCCGTGCACGACCGCCCACTCCAGCAACGCATCGGTGGCGACCAGGTCGTCGAACTCGGCCTCGGTGACGAAGTAGTAGGACACCCCGTGCAC
>CAKZIH010000074.1 GCA_936931335.1 uncultured Nostocoides sp.
GGGGTGGCCGAATGGCCACCCCGGCCTCCCTGTCAGGTCTGCCGGAACGCAGACCGGCGCTCAGGCGCGGGCCAGGCGGATCCGAACGCTGTTGCCGCTACCCACCGATGCCGACGTGGCGTCACCGTCGAGCTCACCGAGCACGTCGTATGCCGTGGCCAGCGTCTCCCCGGAGATCAACTCGGCGTGTTCGCGCGCCACCCGGACGGTCTCTTCGTCCCCCGACAGGGTCAGCGCGATCCGGTCGGAGACATCCAGGCCGGCCGCCTTGCGGGCATCCTGCACGGCGCGGACGATGTCGCGCGCCATACCCTCGGCGGCCAGTTCCGGGGTCACCGCGGTGTCCAGGACGACGAAGCCGCCACCGGGCAGCAGCCCGGTCGCCGCGGACGACCCGGCCGCGCTGTCGACGACGGTCTCCAGCGCATACTCACCCTCCTGCAGGGCCAGCCCGCCGGCGGTGACCGTGCCGTCGTCGGCCACGGACCAGTCGCCCGACTTGCTGCCCCGGATCGCCACCTGGACGTCCTTGCCCAGGCGCGGGCCGGCGGCGCGGGCGTTCACGGTGAGCTTCTGGGAGATCCCGAAGTCGGCGGCCGCGGCGTCGGCCACGTCGCGGACCTCGACCTCCTTGACGTTGAGCTCGTCGGCGATGACCGAGGCGAAGGGGCGCACCGCATCGGAATCCCCGGTGACTACGGTCAGCTTGGCCAGCGGCAGTCGCGTGCGCAGCTTCTCCCCCTTGCGCAGCGAGGAGCCGATGGAACACACCGCCTGCACCCGGTCCATCGCGACGACCAGATCCGCATCCTGCGGGAAGTCCGCGACGCGCGGCCAGTCGGTCAGGTGCACCGACCGCTGCGCGGTGAGCCCGCGCCATACCTCCTCGGTGACCAGCGGCAGCAGCGGGGCAGCAACCCGGCATACCGTCTCCAAGACGGTGTACAGGGTGTCGAAGGCATCCCGGGTGGGCTGCTCGACCTGGCCCTCGGCGGCCCAGAACCGATCCCGGCTGCGGCGGATGTACCAGTTGCTCAGCACCTCGAGGAAGGCGCGGGTCAACTCGCAGGCGCGGGAGATGTCGTAGGCGTCCTGCGCCGCTTGTGATGCGGCGACATAGTCACGCAACTTGGCCAGGATGTAGCGGTCCAGGCCGTCGCTGGAGTCGGTGCGCCACTGCGCCTGATAGCCGGCGGCATTCGCATAGAGCGCGAAGAAGTACCACGCATTCCACAGCGGGATGATCGCCTGGCGCACCCCGGCGCGGATGCCCTCCTCGGTGACGATCAGGTTCCCGCCGCGCAGGATCGGGCTGGCCATGAGGAACCAGCGCATCGCGTCGGCTCCGTCGCGGTCGAAGACCTCGGAGACATCGGGATAGTTGCGCAGCGACTTCGACATCTTCTGCCCGTCGTCGCCGAGCACGATGCCGTGGCTGATGCACGACTGGAAGGCCGGCCGGTCGAAGAGCGCCGTCGCGAGCACGTGCAGGGTATAGAACCAGCCGCGGGTCTGCCCGATGTATTCGACGATGAAGTCGCCCGGGAAGTGATGCTCGAACCATTCGCGGTTGTCGAAGGGATAGTGCACCTGCGCGAAACTCATTGAGCCCGAGTCGAACCAGACGTCCAGGACGTCCTCGACGCGGCGCATCGTCGAGCGACCGGTCGGGTCGTCGGGGTTGGGCCGGGTCAGCTCGTCGATGAACGGCCGGTGCAGATCCGGCTCGCCCTTCTCATTGCGCGGCAGCACCCCGAAGTCGCGCTCGAGTTCGGCGAAGGAGCCATAGACATCGATCCGCGGGTACGCGGGATCGTCCGAGCGCCACACCGGGATCGGGCTGCCCCAGAAGCGATTCCGCGAGATCGACCAGTCGCGGGCATTGGCCAGCCATTTGCCGAACTGGCCGTCCTTGACATTGTCGGGTGTCCAGGAGATCTGCTGGTTGAGCTCCAGCATCCGGTCCTTGAACGCGGTGACCTGGACGAACCAACTGGACACCGCCATATAGAGCAGCGGCTGCTTGCAGCGCCAGCAGTGCGGATAGGAGTGCTCATAGGTCTCCCTGCGCAGCAGCACCGTGCCCTCGGTCACCGGACCCGGATCCGCCTGTCCCGCAGCGCTTTCGCCGCGCCCGTCGAGCTGGGTGCGCGCCTTGAGGTGCTCGGCCATGACCGGATTGGCGTCGAAGACATGCAGGCCCTGGTATGCCGTGACCGGGTAGATGAACCGGCCGTCCGGGCCGACCGGCACCACCGTCTCCACGCCCGCGGCGTCCAGGACCGCCTTGTCGTCCTCACCGAAGCCCGGGGACATGTGCACGATCCCGGTGCCGTCGCCGGTGGTGACGAAGTCCGCGGCGAGCACCTGGTGGGCGTTGGCATACCCCTGGTAGTAACCGAACGGCGGGGTGTAGCTCGAGCCCACCAGCTCAGATCCCTTGACCCTCGCCACGATTCGGGCGCTCGGGTCCTTGCGGAGCGCGCCTGCGTCCTCGTCCTTGCCGGGCCACAGCTCGCGCCCGTATGCCGTCACCCGCTCCGCCGCCAGCAGGTAGCGCTCGGGGCGACCGGTGGCCTCGGATTCGACGACGACATAGTCCACGTCCGGCCCCACGGCGATCCCCATATTGGAGGGCAGGGTCCACGGGGTCGTCGTCCAGATCAGGGCGAGGGCACCGGCATACGGGCCGGAGGTCAGCCGGAAGCCGACGGTGACCGCGGGGTCCTTGCGGATCTTGTAGACCTCGTCGTCCATCCGCAGCTCGTGGTTGGACAGCGGGGTCTGGTCGTTCCAGCAATAGGGCAGGATCCGGAAACCCTCATAGACCCAACCCTTGTCGTAGAGGCTCTTGAACGCCCAGAGCACCGACTCCATGAAGGTCGGGTTCAGCGTCTTGTAGTCATGGTCGAAGTCGACCCAGCGTGCCTGGCGTGTGACATAGTCACGCCATTCCTGGGTGTACTTCATGACCGATTCGCGGCATTTGGCGTTGAAGGCCTCGATCCCGAGCTCAAGGATCTCCTCCTTGGTCTTGATCCCGAGCTGGCTCATCGCCTCGAGCTCGGCGGGCAGGCCGTGGGTGTCCCAGCCGA
>CAKZIH010000075.1 GCA_936931335.1 uncultured Nostocoides sp.
GGTGTGCTCTTCCGATCTCCGCCCCCACCGCCGGCCGGTGGCACGGCCGCGGTACTCGCCTATGCGCAGGCGCAACTCGGCAAGCCCTACGTCTGGGGTGCGGCCGGCCCGGACGCCTTCGACTGCTCGGGCCTGACGCTGATGGCCTGGCAGCAGGCCGGCGTCTACCTCTCGCACTACACCGGCGCCCAATGGGCCGAGACCCAGCGCGTCGCCCTGGCCGACCTCGCCCCCGGTGACCTGGTGTTCTTCGGCGCCAGCGGCGAGAGCAGCTACCACGTCGGCTTGTATGTCGGTGACGGGCAGATGATCGAGGCACCGCATACCGGCGCGGTGGTCCGCTATGCGTCCATCTACCGCTCCGACCTGCTCCCGTACGGCGGCCGCCCCGGCTGAGCCGGCCGGTCCAGCCGCGCTACGGGGCGAGCCCGGGTCGACACAACGACATACGGCCGGGGATCAACCCCAGCCGTATGTCCTACCCGCTTAACGTCTCGACAGGCTCAGCTGCCCGTCAGGCTCGGCAGTCGATCGTCCTCGGGACCGCGGCTGCCAGCCAGGCGGCTGCGGCGGTAGCCGTAGGTGAAGTAGATGACGAACCCGAGCGCCAACCAGATCAGGAAGCGGACCCAGGTCTCCACCGGCAGGGTGAGCATGAGATAGCCACAGATGGCCGCCGAGATCCACGGCAGCACGGGGCTGAAGGGCACCCGGAAGGGCCGGTTGAAGTCCGGGCGGCGCTTCCGCAGCACCGGCACCGCGATCGACACCAGGAAGAACGCCGACAGGGTGCCGATATTGATCATGTATTCCAGCTTGCCGACCGGGGTCAGCGCGGCGACCAAGGCGACCAGGGTGCCAAGGGCCACCGTGATCCGAACCGGCGTGCCGGTCTTGGGGTGGACCTTGCCCAGGCTCGGCGGCAGCAGCCAGTCGCGGGACATCGCGAAGACCACGCGGCTGGCGCCGATGAGCAGGGTCATCACCACGGTGGTCAGACCGGCCACCGCGCCGGCCGAGATCAAGGTCGCATAGCCGGGATGGCCCACTTGCTCAAAGGCCGCGGCCAGCGACCCCGACTCGGCGAGATCGGTGTACTTGACCATGCCGGTGAGCACCAGGGCAGTAGCGCTGTAGAGGATCGTGCAGATCACCAGGGTGCCGATGATGCCGCGCGGCAGGTCGCGGGCCGGGTTCTTGGCTTCCTCGGCCGTGGTCGCCACCACGTCGAAACCGATGTAGGCAAAGAAGACCAGCGAGGCACCGGCCATCACGCCGAGCCAGCCGTAGTGGGTGGGCGTATAGCCGAGCACCCATTCGATGAGCGGGGATTCCGCGACGCTCTTGGCCTCACTGGGCTGCGACGGCGGGATGAACGGGGAGTAGTTGTCCCGGTTGATGAAGCCGATGCCGGCGAAGATCACGAAGAGCACGATGAAAACCTTGAGCGCGACCAGCGCGAGGTTGACCCGCATCGACTCCTTGATCCCGATGCTCACCAGCGTGGTGAGCACGGCGACCAGGAGGAAGGCCGGCAGGTCGAAGTGGCTGCCGTAGCCAATCGATTCCGGCACAGTGATCCCCAGGTGATCGAGGAAGATCCCGAAATATGCCGACCATCCCTGGGCGACGACGCTGGCGCCCAGGAGCAGTTCGAGGAGCAGGTCCCACCCGATGATCCACGCGACGATCTCACCGAGCGAGGCGTAGGAGAAGGTGTAGGCGGACCCGCTCACCGGGATCGCCGAGGCGAACTCGGCGTAGCAGAGGGCGGCGAGGCCACAACATACGGCGGCAATGATGAAGGAGATGATGACCGCCGGCCCCGACTGGGTGCTCGCGGCCCGGCCGGCGACGGTGAAGATCCCGGCGCCGATCACCACGCCGACGCCGAAGACGGTCAGGTCGAGCGCGGTCAGCTCCTTCTTGAGCTGATACTCCGGCTCGTCACCCTCGCGGATCGTCTGCTCGATCGATTTGGTCCGGAACATGCCCACGGCGGCTCCCCTTCGTCCATTGCCCGTATGCCGTCCGGCCCGGTCCTCTTCCCGGGCCGTATGTTGACGCCGCACGATAGTTGCCGAACGCGGGCCATGTCCGGGTGTCCACGGCGTGGTCAGTGACCAGGCCAGCGGTATGGATGACGCAGCGTTTAGCCGCGCCGGTAGACCGGAATTTCGTCGGTGTCGTCGGGGGAAGAACGGCGCCGGGCTGGCTGCACAGGGGTCCGCTGAGCGCGCAACAGCCGGTCGGCCTCCGGGGTGCCGTAGTAGACGCGCGGCCCGGAGTCGGAGTTGGAGCCGCCGCGGGCGCGTCCGGCCTGGCGCTGGGCGGCCCGGGTCACCGAACGCGCGCCTCGGCCGCC
>CAKZIH010000076.1 GCA_936931335.1 uncultured Nostocoides sp.
TGGTGATGAAGGGCGGGTATTCGCCTTCGAGAGCTCGCAGCGCGGCCTCGACCTGGTCAGCCTGCAGACCCGATTGCTCCTCGATCTCGTTCGGGCGCATGACTCGTCCCGTGCGCTCGAACACTTCCACGATCGCAGTGAGTACGGGCAGGTCTCTGCTGGTCCAGGTCTCGTCCATGCACCCATTCATTCAGATGCCACTGACAAGGCCGGCGACTACGGCACGCTTGGGTACATGACAAGGGGTGACGACACCGGCGAGCGGAACGCCATACCCGAGTTGGCGACCGCGGTCGAAGAGCTGCGCACGCTTCTGCGAGCCTTCGACGATGTCCGGCCGGCCGACATGGACGAGCGCTTCTACATCCACGCCTACAACGAACTGGACCTGGCTGGCCGCACGATCGTCAACGCCTTCGACCAGGAGCGAGACGAGCGCGAGGAGTGGCGCAAGTAGGCGGCTCTCCCGGACGGGGACGGCGCACCACCCTTAGGGTTGCGACTAGTGAATACCGGTAATGGCGACCCCAAGGTGGCGGCGGAGCAGCGTGCGTGCGTGCTCATCGACCGCCAACTTGGCGATGCCGGGTGGTCGGTGCAGGACAAGAAGGATCTGAACCTGTTCGCCAGGGATGGTGTGGCCTGCCGTGAGGTCGTGATGAAGGCGGGCCACGGTCGCGCTGACTACCTGCTCTACGTCGACAGGAAGGTCGTGGGGGTCATCGAGGCCAAGGCCGAGGGGACGACGCTTTCGGGCGTTGAGTGGCAGTCGGCGATGTACGCCAACGGGCTTCCTGCAGAGGCCCAACTCCGCTCGGTCACGGTCGACGGACGGCTGCCGTTCGTCTTCGAGGCCAGCGGGTCGGAGACCCACTTCACCAACGGCTACGACCCGCAGCCCCGTGCCCGGCGCATCTTCAACTTCCCCAAGCCGGCCACTCTCGCGAAGATCGTCCGAGACGCCGAGGCCGACTCCGACAACCCGACGTGGCGCGCAAAGATCCGTCACCTCCCTCCCCTGGACGAGGCACCGCTCCGGCCTGCTCAGATCACGGCGATCAACGGCATCGAACAGAGCCTCGTCGCCCAGCACTTCGATCGTTCGCTGGTGCAAATGGCCACTGGAGCGGGCAAGACGTTCACAGCGGTGACCACCGCATACCGGGTCGTTAAGCATGGCGGGTTCCGCCGCATCCTCTTCCTCGTCGACCGGAACAACCTCGCCGAGCAGACCATCGCCGAGTTCCAAAACT
>CAKZIH010000077.1 GCA_936931335.1 uncultured Nostocoides sp.
CGCCGCCGCCGTCGTCGCCGCCGAGCCGGGGATTCTCGACCTGCCCGACGAGCAGGCCCAGGAGCGCTTCCGGGCGCGCGGCGTGGAGATGATGTTCGACCAGATCAAGGCCTCGCTGCACGACTTCGGCGTCGACTTCGACGTCTACTTCCACGAGAACGACCTGCATACTTCCGGGGCGGTCGGGCGCGCCATCGAGCGGCTCACCGAGCTGGGCTCGATGTATGAGCAGGACGGCGCGCAGTGGTTGCGCACCAGCGAGTTCGGGGACGACAAGGACCGGGTCGTCATCCGGTCCAATGGCGAGCCCTCCTACTACTCGGGCGACCTGGCCTACTACCTCGACAAGCGGGAGCGCGGCTTCGACCGGGTGTTCATCATGCTCGGCGCCGACCACCACGGCTATGTCGGGCGCCTGATGGCGATGGCGCAGGCCTTCGGCGACATTCCGCACGAGAACCTCGAGGTCCTCATCGGCCAGCTGGTCAACCTGGTCAAGGACGGCCAGCCGGTGCGGATGAGCAAGCGCGCGGGCACCGTCGTCGTGCTCGAGGACCTGGTCGGGGCGGTTGGTCGCGACGCCGCGCGCTATGCCCTGACCCGCTCCTCCACCGACAGCCAGATCGATATCGACCTCGACCTGCTGGTCAAGCGCAGCAACGACAACCCGGTCTATTACGTGCAATATGCCCACGCGCGCACCTGCAATGTCGCCCGGTTGGCGGCCGAGGACGGGGTGCACCGCGAGGACGGTTTCGACCCGGCACTGCTCGCCGATCCCACCGAGGCGGCCCTGCTCGCCGTGCTCGGCGACTACCCGCGCGTCCTCGCCCAGGCGGCGGCGACCCGGGAGCCGCACCGGATCGCCCGCTATCTGGAGAGCCTCGCCGCCCACTTCCACAAGTGGTACGACACCTGCCGCGTGCGGCCGATGAACGCCGAGGAAGAGGTCACCGATCTGCACCGCACCCGGTTGTGGCTCAACGACGCCACCCGCCAGGTGCTCGCCAACGGCCTGGCGCTGCTCGGGGTGTCCGCGCCCGAACGGATGTAATCGATGCGCGCGCATGAGGCCGGCGTCCTGCACGCCGACGGCTATGGCGGCCCGCCGATCTATCTGCCCGTCCCCGCCGACGTCAACACGCTCACCCCGCGGGTATGGAGTCAGAGCGTCCGGCGCAATGCCGACGGCGTGATCGAGGTCGGGGGAGTGGATGTCCGCACCCTGGCCGCGGAGCACGGGAGTGCGGCATACGTCCTCGACGAGGGCGACTTCCGCGCGCGCGCCCGCGCGTTTCGCGACGAGTTCGCGGCCGCCTTCGAGCCGGTATGCGGTGGGGCCGACGTCTATTACGCCGGCAAGGCCTTCCTCTGCTCGGCGGTGGCCCGCTGGGTCATGGAGGAGGGGCTCAGCCTGGACGTCTGCACCGGCGGCGAGCTTGCCGTCGCCCAACGCGTCGGCTTCCCCGGTGACCGGATCGGCTTCCACGGCAACAACAAATCTGTCGCCGAGCTGCGGGAGGCGCTGACCTACGGCGTGGGCCGGATCGTGGTGGACTCGGATACCGAGATCGACCGGCTGATCGAGCTGGCCCGCGAACTCGGCGTCGTCGCCCCGGTGATGCTGCGGGTCACCGTCGGCGTCGAGGCGCACACCCACGAGTTCATCGCCACCGGCCACGAGGACCAGAAGTTCGGCTTCGCGCTGGCCGGCGGGGTGGCCTTCGAGGCGGTCGGGCGGATTCTTGAGCATCCGGACGAGCTGCGCTTCCTCGGCCTGCACAGCCATATCGGCTCGCAGATCTTCGACACCTCCGGATTCGAGACCGCGGCCCAGCGGCTGGTCGGCCTGCACGTCCGGATCGCCGACGAACTCGGCTGTGCCGCACCGGAGATCGACCTGGGCGGTGGCTATGGCATCGCGTACACCACCCAGCACACGCCGCTGCAGCCGACGGTCCTGGCCGGCGAACTCGCCCAGATCGTCCGGCGCGCCGTCGGCGCCGCGGCCGACTCATTGCCCGACGGTCCGCCGCGGGTGTCCATCGAACCCGGCCGCGCGATCGTTGGCCCGGCGATGTTCACCCTCTATGAAGTGGGCACGGTCAAGCCGGTCGAGGTCGCCGACGGCCACATCCGCACCTATGTCTCGGTGGACGGGGGGATGAGCGACAACGCCCGCCCGGCCCTCTATGACGCGGACTATTCGGTCAGCCTCGCCGGCCGCCGCTCCGAGGCCGAGCCGATCGTGGTCCGGGTCGTCGGCCGCCACTGCGAGGCCGGCGACATCGTGGTGCAGGACGAATGGCTGCCCAGCGACATACGGGCCGGGGACCTGCTCGCGGTGCCGGGCACCGGCGCCTACTGCCGCTCGCTGTCCAATCAGTACAACCACACCCCACGCCCGCCGGTCATCGCGGTGCGCGACGGGGTTTCTCGCGTGCTCATCCGCCGCGAGTCGATCGATGACCTACTTGCTCTGGACGTGGGGTGACCCGAGTGACTTCCAACCTGACAACGACGCGAGATCCGCAGCAGGACAAGCCGATCCGTGTGGCGCTGCTCGGCTGCGGCGTGGTCGGCGGTTCCGTGGCCCGGATGTTGGTGGAGCAGGGTGACGACCTGGCCGCCCGCATCGGCGCCCCCGTGGAACTGGTCGGGATCGCGGTGCGCCGCCTGGGCCGCGATCGCCGCGACGTCCCGGTGCCGGCCGAGATTTTCACTACGGACGCAGCGGAACTCGTCACCCGCGCCGATGTGGTGATCGAGGTCGTCGGGGGCATCGAGCCGGCCCGGGACCTCTTGCTCTCCGCGATGGCCCATGGCGCTTCGGTGGTCACCGCCAACAAGGCCCTGCTGGCCGAGGATGGCCCCGCCCTGTATGCCGCGGCCGACGCCGCCGGCGTAGACCTCTATTACGAGGCCGCGGTGGCCGGGGCGATCCCGATCCTGCGCCCCATTCGCGAGTCGCTGGCCGGCGATCACGTTCGCAAGGTCATCGGAATCGTCAATGGCACAACGAATTTTGTGCTCGACGCGATGGACAGCAGCGGCGCCGGTTTCGAGGAGACCGTCGCCCAGGCGCAGTCCCTGGGGTATGCCGAGGCCGACCCCACCGCCGACGTCGAGGGCTTCGATGCCGCCGCCAAGGCGGCCATCCTCGCCTCGCTCGCCTTCCACACCCGGGTGCGCGGTGCGGACGTCTACCGCGAGGGCATCACCGAGGTCTCGGCGGCCGATGTCGATGCCGCCAAGGCGATGGGCGCGGTGGTGAAGCTGCTCGCGATCGCCGAACGCACCACCGATGCCAGCGGCGCCGAGGGCGTCAGCGTGCGCGTGCACCCGGCGATGGTCGGGCGCGATCACCCGCTCGCCTCGGTGCGGGAGGCCTACAACGCGGTCTTCGTCGAGGCCAAAGCCGCGGGCGAGCTGATGTTCTATGGCAAGGGCGCCGGCGGTGACCCGACCGCCTCGGCGGTGCTCGGCGACCTGGTGGCGGTATGCCGCCACCGCCGCTCCGGCAGCCGCGGGCCGGGGGAATCGGCATACGCCGACCTGCCCGTGTTGCCCGTCGGCGAGGCGCGTACGCGCTATCACATCAGCCTCGCGGTGGCCGACCGGCCGGGTGTGCTCGCCCAGGTCGCCCAGGTCTTCGCCGAGCACGATGTCTCGATTGAGACTGTGCGCCAACACGTTCGGCCTGGCACCGAGGGCGCGGAGAGCCAGGCGAACCTCGTCATCGTCACCCACCAGGCCGCCGAAGCCGCGCTCGGTGCCACCGTCGATGCGCTCGCCTCGGCGAGTTCGGTCACCGAGGTGGTCTCCGTCATGCGCGTGGAAGGATCCTGAGCCATGGCTGCCCAGTGGCGCGGTGTGATCCGCGAGTATGCCGATCGTCTGCCGATGCTGGCCGGCGCCCCGGTGGTCACTCTCGGTGAGGGCGGGACCCCGCTCATCGAGGCGGAGAAGCTTTCCGAGCGGGTGGGCGCCCGAGTGCTGGTCAAGTTCGAGGGGCTCAACCCCACTGGCTCCTTCAAAGACCGCGGGATGACCACGGCGATCTCGATGGCCGCCAAGCGGGGTGCCAAGGCGGTGATCTGCGCGAGCACCGGCAACACCAGTGCCAGCGCCGCCGCCTACGCCACCAAGGCCGGTATGACGTGTGCGGTCCTGGTCCCTGAGGGCAAGATCGCGATGGGCAAGCTCAGCCAGGCGATCGCGCACGGAGCAACCCTGCTGCAGGTCGAGGGGAATTTCGACGCCTGCCTGGATGTGGCACGCAAGCTCGCCGAGGCCTATCCGGTGGAACTGGTGAACTCGGTCAACCCAGCCCGCATCGAGGGGCAGAAGACCGCGGCCTTCGAGATCGTGGACGCGCTCGGCGACGCCCCGGACATCCACTGCCTGCCGGTGGGGAATGCCGGGAATATCACCGCATACTGGAAGGGCTACCGCGAATACGTTGCGGGACACGGCATTCCGGATGTGCCCGAGGGTCCGGCGAGCAAGCTGCCGCAGATGTGGGGCTTCCAGGCCGCGGGGGCGGCCCCGATCGTCCTGGGGCACCCGGTGGATGACCCGGAGACCATCGCCACCGCGATCCGGATCGGCAACCCCGCCTCCTGGCGCCAGGCCGAGGCCGCGCGCGATGACTCCGGCGGCCGGGTCGAGGCGGTGACCGACGAGCAGATCCTGCAGGCCCACCGCCTGCTCTCCAGCACCGAGGGCATCTTCGTCGAGCCGGGCTCCGCGGCCAGCATCGCCGGGTTGGTGCAGGTGCACGCGGCGGGCGGGATCCCGGCCGGCGCGACCATCGTCTGCACGGTCACCGGCCACGGTCTGAAGGATCCGTCCTGGGCGCTGCGTACCGCGGACGGGGATGAGATTGTGCCGCAGCGTATTTCGGTCGACGCATATAGCGCCGCGGTCGCGCTCGGGCTCGACGGGTGAGCTCGGCAGGTGTGCCGTGGCGGCCGGGCCAGCAGGTCCGCGTGGCCGTCCCTGCGAGCAGTGCCAACCTCGGCCCCGGATTCGACTCCGTGGGCATCGGGTTGGACCTGCGCGACGAATGCTCGGTGACGATCACCGATGGCGGCGGGTTGAGCGTGTCGGTGACCGGCCCCGGCGGGGATGTGGTGCCGCGCGACGAGCGGCACCTGGTGGTGCGTTCGATGCTCCGGGCGTGGGCGCAACTCGGCAGACCGGCTCCGGAGCACCTGCACCTGCGCTGCGACAACCGGGTGCCGCACGGGCGGGGGCTGGGTTCCTCGGCCACGGCGATCGTCACCGGGATCAGTGCCGCATACGCCTTGGCGGCCCTGGCCACCGAGGGTACCCCGCGGCTGGACCTGGCGGCGATCAACGACCTGGCCGCGCACTTGGAGGGCCATCCGGACAATTCCTCGGCCAGTGTGTATGGCGGGGTCACCCTGAGCTGGAGCGATGACGCGGCGGCGGGTGAGCAGGTGGCCCGCACGCAGACCCTGCGGTTGGCGCCGCACCCGGCGATCAGTGCGCAGGTGCTGGTGCCGCAGGAGCAGTTGAGCACCGCCACGGCGCGCGCGGTGCTTCCCGCGACCGTGCACCTGGCCGATGCGGCCGCCAATGCCGCGCGCGTGGGCCTGCTCGTCCACGCGGTGACCAGGGAGCCGGGGTTGCTGGTGCCGGCGACCCGGGACTACCTGCATCAAGAGGCGCGGCGGCCGGCATACCGCGAGTCCATGGAGCTGGTGGATCGGTTCCGGTCCGCGGGACATGCGGCGGCCATCTCGGGCGCCGGACCGTCTGTGCTGGTCCTGGCGACCGAGTCCGTTGCGGATCTGCTCGCAGACCTGCCGTCCGGTTGGAGCGCGCTGCCGCTGCCGATCGCCGCCGATGGGGTCCGGCTGCTCGCCTGACGCATGCTGAGAATTCCCGTCGGGAATGCCGCCGGACACAAGTCTTGTTGGACGTGCCAGGTGCGGTCCCGCCGGAAGTGCGGTGATATAGTGCCACTGCACCCGCGGAGAGTGTGCGGTGTAGGCCGCCCCGCGAATTGCAGACATTTCTTCTTTGTCCGTCGCCGTGCTGGCCAATGGGCCGCAATAGTCCGGGTCGAGCGGCGCCGCAAAGAATCCTCACGGCTTAATCCCTTGGGCCGCAATGTGATACGAGGACGTCCGGATCGGGACGCTCCGATACGAGGAAGGGTCCTTCGTGACCGACACCACCACTCTCGAGACTGCTGCCAGCGGCGACGAGAAGCCGCGCCGCTCCGGCGCACTCACCGCCATGCGTCTGGCCGAACTTCAGGGCCTGGCCAGCAGCATGGGGATTTCCGGCACCGCGAAGATGCGCAAGGGCGACCTGATCGAGGTCATCCGCGCCCGGCAGTCCGGCACCGATGTGACCCGCAATGGTCGCGCCCAGAACGGTGACACCCGTGACGCTGGCCCCCAGAACGCTGGCTCCCAGAACGCGGACACCCCGAGCGCCGACCCCCACGCGGCGCAGCCCCAGGGCGGCGGCACCGGTCGCCGCGCCTCACGGCCCGCCGGCCGGGCCCAGGCCCCCGCCGAGTCCGGTATGCCGACCGCCGAGACCGAGGCTCAGGTGCGTGCCGAGCGTGCCGAGACCGCCGACCGTGCCGACAGCTCCGGCCGCCAGGACACCGCGGACAGCCAGGACACCAATGGCCGCGAGGCCAACCGCCAGGACGGCGAACGCGCCGGGCGCGACGAGCGTTCGGAGCGCAGCCGCGACGACCAAGGCCGCGAGGACCGCCAGCGCTACAACCGCAATGATCGGCAGGGCCGGGACCGCCAGGGCTACGACCGGCAAAACCGCGACGGTCAGCAGAACCGCGATGGGCAGCAGGATCGGCAGTCCCAGGATCGGGACGGCCAGCCCAACCGCCAGGACCGCGATGACCGCCAGGACCGTCAGCAGAACCGCGACGGCCAGCAGCGCGATGACCGCCAGCAGGACCGCGATGGTCAGCAGAACCGTCAGGACCGCCAGCAGGCCGGCAACCGCTACGACGACGAGGACGGCAACGGCCGTCGCCGTGGTCGCAACCGCGGCCGGGGTCGCGACAAGCGCCGCGGCGGCCAGCAGGGCGGGGAGTACGACGCCGAGCCGCAGGTTTCTGAGGACGATGTCGTCGTCCCCGTGGCCGGCATCCTTGACATTCTCGATAACTACGCCTTCGTACGGACCTCCGGCTATCTGCCCGGCCCGGGCGATGTCTATGTCCCGCTGCAGATGGTCAAGCGCCACGGTCTGCGCAAGGGTGACGCCGTCACCGGCGCGGTGAAGACTCCTCGCGATGGGGAGGAGGGCAGCCAGACCGTCCAGACCGGCCGCAACCAGCGCCAGAAGTTCAACCCCCTGGTCCGCCTGGACACCGTCAACGGGATGACCCCGGAGCAGGCCTGCCAGCGCGCCGAGTTCGGCAAGCTGACCCCGCTCTACCCGCAGGAGCGCCTGCGCCTGGAGACCGAGCCGGGTGTCCTGACCACCCGCGTGATCGACCTGGTCGCCCCGATCGGCAAGGGCCAGCGTGGTCTGCTGGTCGCCCCGGCGAAGGCCGGCAAGACGTTGATCCTGCAGTCGATCGCCAATGCAATCACCAAGAACAACCCCGAGGTCCACCTCATGGTCGTGCTCGTCGACGAGCGCCCCGAGGAGGTCACCGACATGCAGCGCGCGGTCAAGGGTGAGGTCATCGCCTCCACCTTCGACCGGCCGGCTGACGACCACACCACGGTCGCCGAACTCGCCATCGAGCGCGCTAAGCGACTGGTGGAGATGGGCCACGACGTGGTCGTGCTCCTGGACTCGATCACCCGCCTCGGCCGCGCCTACAACCTGGCCGCCCCGGCGAGCGGGCGCATCCTCTCCGGTGGTGTCGACTCGGCCGCGCTCTACCCGCCGAAGCGCTTCTTCGGTGCCGCCCGCAATATCGAGAATGGCGGTTCGCTCACCATCCTCGCGACGGCGCTGGTGGAGACCGGGTCCAAGATGGACGAGGTCATCTTCGAGGAGTTCAAGGGCACCGGCAATATGGAGCTCAAGCTCGATCGCCAGCTGGCCAACCGCCGGATCTTCCCGGCCGTCGACGTCAACAACTCCGGCACCCGCCGGGAGGAAATCCTCCTGGCCCCGGAGGAGCTCAAGATCATGTGGAAGTTGCGCCGGGTGCTCGCCGCGCTCGACCCGCAGGCCAGCATCGAATTGCTGCTGGACCGGCTGCGCAAGACCAAGAGCAACTACGAATTCCTCGTGCAGGTCCAGCAGACCAGCTCGATCCGCCTGGACGACGAGGACGACAAGTAGTCGCTGGTCCGCCAGCCAGGAGACGACACCGAGGCCGTATGCCGCACCCGCGGCATACGGCCTCGCTCGTCTGATACCCCTTCGGGGCGCAGGGGGTTACTTGTCCGTTGACAAAATCTGTTGGGGGGGGGGAGGCTCTCCCTAGGCTTCCACCGCGGAAGCGTCATTCAGGTAGGAGATCTTTATGAAGCGTCTCACCCGATCAGGAACGGCACTGCTGGTGTGCGCGGGGGCAGTGGCGCTGTCATCCCTCCCGGCGTACGCGATCGATGACCGGCACGGCTCCCGCGAATGCAACTCTGGCTACCATCTGTCCGTGAGCAGTAACACGTCCACGGCCGGTTCACCCTCTAGTTTTGCCGTGGCGCACGTCGTGGGGTCCAGGTCCTACTCGTGGAGCCAGCCCGGCTATCACACCTGGGATTCTCGATTGGGAGGGGTAGCGTGGCAGGTTTCCACCACGGGGACCATTACCAGCGCCGGGACAGGCTGCCATCGCGCCGAGTGAGGCCCACCGCGGCCGGTTTCGGACGGTGTTTAGGTCTCATGGCGGCAGCCGGAGGGGCAATGGTATTGGGTGCCTGCGGCGGGTCAGCGCCGGCACCGATGCAATCTTCCTCCGCTCAGTCGCAAGCGGCTTCGGATCCGGGAGATGTGTGGCGCAAGTTCTACGGGATTACCAATCCTCCCGACGTGCAGGTAGTTCGTTCCATAGCCCCTGAGGACGTCGATGGGGTGTTGAGCGACTGTCTCGCCGAGGCTGGATATGCGCCGATGGCAGACGGCGGGTACGACGTGCCGACTTCCATGAAGCCCGCCTTTAACCTCGCCCAGTACACGTGCCGGATGAAGTATCCGATTATCGACAAGTACTCGGGCGCGTGGGGCGAGGAACAGATCCGTCGGCAATATAACTGGACTACCGGGTTCCTCCTTGGGTGCTTGGCCGAGCACGGTCATCCAGTCTCGTCAGCGGTACCCAGCGAATCCAAGTTTATCGAGACTTGGGTGACGGCGCCCTTCTATCCGTTCTCAGAGTTAGGTGCGGCAGGTGTGCCGAGTGCGGAACTGAATGCCCTGGAGCGAGATTGTCCGCAAATTGCCCCTTCCTCGATCGTCTGGGACGGCGAGAGCATCTCCCAGTGGCGTCAACGGACCGGCCGGTGATCACCGATTGATGAAGACCAATCGTGGAACCGCTCCCTTGCCCGCCCCTGATACACCGCGCCTCAAGTCCCGCCTCCGCCGAGCACTCGGGGTGGGGTCGATTTTCGTGGTCCTCCTCGGGCTCGGGGGCGTTGCTGGGTGGTCCCTGGCGCACGTCACCGGGGACTCAACTGCTGGCCGTGCGGAAAGACCCGCATTCGTAACCACGGTTGCCACCCACGGGGTGGTGAAGGAGGACGTGCCGCTGGATATTACGGCGCAGTGGGCCTCGCAGCCGCTGGTAACCAATCAACTCAGCGGAGTAGTAACCGATGTCAAGGTCCGCACGGGTGACCGATTGCGGTCCGGTGATGTCCTCTATTCGGCCAATTTGCTCCCGGTGACGATCGCGGAAGGGAAGTTTCCGCTGTTTCGGGATGTCGAGCCCGGGCTCAAGGGGGCTGACGTGGCCAACGTGCAGAGCTTCCTCGCCGACCAAGGGTTTTATGCGGGGCCGACGGATGGGGCCGCGGGGGCGGGAACTGTCGCTGCCATTCGGGCGTGGCAAAAGAGCGTGGGCTCTCCGGAGAGCGGGGTGATAGAACCCGGCCGGCTGCTGATGGTGCCGCGCCTGCCCGTTCGCGCCCAGGTCGATACCACCAAGCTGCGGGTGGGCGCGAAGTTGGCCGGTGGTGAAGATGTGGTGCGCGCGTTCGCGACCGAGCCCTCCTTCACGCTGACAACGTCTGATCAGGTTGCCCAGCGCTTGACTGCGCAGGTCGAGATCACCATTGCCCCGGGATCTGGGGCGGGCGCGTGGTCTGCCCGCGCCGGGGCGTCCAAAGAGGACCCCCAATCTGGTCAGATCGTGGTTCGACTCAGGGGGCCCGATGGTGGCTCTGTCTGTGGCACGACCTGCCAGACCGTGCCCTATGGAACACCCACCACTTATCCCGCTAAGGCCGTGGTCGTTCCCGAGGTCTCAGGCACCGTCCTGCCCGCCGCGGCAGTGGTGACCGACGGGTCTGGTAGTTCTGTCGTGGTCGCGGACGACGGCCGGCGGCTCCCGGTGACGGTCCGGGCGGTGGCCGGCGGTCTGGCGTGCATCTCCGGCGTCCAGCCCGGTCAGCGAGTTCGGCTTGCCGGTGCACAACAGACTTGACTCAGACGGTGTGTCGGCGCAAGGACTGACCTTCGGTTACGACGCCGCCCGCCCGCTCTTTCGCGATTGGCATGCGCAATTCCCGGCGGGCACAATGACTGGCGTCCTGGGGCGATCCGGGCGCGGCAAGTCCACGCTGCTCTATCTCTTGGGGCTCATGCTGCGCCCGCAAAGCGGGAGTGTTGTCGTGGATGGAGTCGCTCTGTCGGGCTTGTCCGATCGCGATCGGGCACGATACCGGGCGGAGTACTACGGCTTCGTCTTCCAGGATGCGGCTTTGGATCCCACGCGTTCGGTGATGGACAATATCGTCGAGTCCGCGCTCTATCGCCGCGAGTCCCGGTCGACGGCAATGCATCGAGCCCGAGCGCTGCTCGCAGAGTTTGAAATCGACGTGCAGGAGGACCAACGCCCGGGACAAGTTTCCGGCGGTCAGGCGCAACGGATTGCCCTCTGTCGTGCGCTGCTTGGACGTCCGCGAATCATTCTCGCGGACGAGCCCACGGGTAATCTCGACCCCCGATCCGCCGACGTGGTCTTGACGGCCCTGCGCGCGGCCGTGACAGAGGGAGCGGTCGCGATTGTGGTGACCCACAGTCCGGAAGTGGCCGACTTATGTGACCGCGTCGTGGAATTATGAGGGACCACCCCCTGCCCGCGGTGATTCGGGAAGCCGCCGCGGCCGCGCGGAGCCAAATCGTCATCTCGGCACTGCTGATGATGCTGATCGCCGGCACGGTTATTGCCATCGCGGGCACCGCAGGGCAAGCTGCAGCCGCTCAGCGCCAGGTACTCAATGTCATTGATCGCGAGGACACCCGGACCATCACCGTCCGGGCGAGATTGGACGCTGATCTGCGGGCCGACCTGGTCACTCAGGTGAGCGGGTTTTCCGGAGTGGAGTGGGTTGTCGGCCTCGGCCCAGCCCAGGATGGGTATAACGCGAACGGCGTTGGACGTCGGGCTGTGGGTGTGCGGCGTGTCTATTCCTCGTCGCTGGATCCGTTGCGACTGTCGCACAAGTCTCCGATTCACGATGCGGCCTATGTCGATGAGGCTGCCAAGGATCTCCTCGGGCTAGCCGACTCGGTGGGGGCAGTCAATGTGGGGGCAGGGCTCATGTCCTATCCCGTCGTGGGTGCGGCGAATCCCCCGGCGACGGTGACGCGGGGAGAGGCCGTCGTTTTCGTGCCTAGCTCTGCGACGAATGTGGCGCCGCTGGTGGGGTTGACCGTGCAGGCCGATTCCCCCGACCGGGTGGCCCCCCTGCTCAGAGCGATCACGACGGTGGTTGTCAGCCGCGATCCCAGCCAGGTCACCATCGAGTCCAGCTCCCGGGTGGCGGCTCTACGCGCGTCTATCGAGGAAGACCTGGCGAGATTCGGGCGCGGATTGCTCCTGCTGATTCTGACGGCGTCAGCCGCCTTGACGGCCTTGATCCTTGCGGCGCTGGTGCAGTTGCGGCGGCGAGATTTCGGCCGTCGTCGAGCCTTAGGGGCGACGCGCGGAATGGTCATCGGCCTGCTGCTCACGCAGGTTGTTCTCCTTGTTGCCCTTGGCGAGGCACTTGGAATCGCGATTGTGGTTCTCACCTCGACGGCGCGCGGAGCCGACCTGCCCGGATGGGATTTCTTCCTTTCGACGGGTTATCTCATTCTTTTTACTGCCGTCTTGGCGGCTATCGTGCCGGCCGTCTTTGCGTCGCGGCGTGACCCACTCAAGGAATTGCGCACCCCGTGACCGGGGCAGCGATAGACAGCGGCGTGTTCGCCCATGTCATATCGAGCCGGTGGGTACGTCCGCGCGGGGCAAGGCCACGCGCAACTGCGGGAACTCGTGATCGGTAAAGCCGTGGCCCAGGTAGCGGCGTCGGCCCTCCTGCGTGGCGAAGAGTTCCACGCCGGTGGCGTCGGTCTCCTCGCGGAACCACTGCATCACCGCGTCGATGCAGGCCTGGGCCAGCCCGCCCATCCGGTATTCGGGGAAGGTCACCACATTCCCGAGGATGCCGACCCGGCCCTGCGGATGGCCCGGACTCGGCATCCGGTCGGTGACCTGGCCGATGGCGCAGGCGACGACCGAACCATTCACATCCGCCACGGTGATATTGACGTCCGGATGCTGCAGGTTCACCTGCAGCCAGCGCTGCGCCTCGCGCTGCCAGCCGGCCGCGGACAGGGCCTGCGGGGCGGTTCCCATCGCTTCGAAGAGCAAGGCGCGCAAGGCAATCAGCGCCGCCAGGTCTCGGGACTTGGCGCGGCGGATCACCGGCATACCGTCGGTGCGGGCAGTCTCGGGCTCCCGGTCGCGATCTCGCGATCGCAAGGCCCGGGCCACCTGCTTGGGGGCAACCGCGCGCGGGGGAGTGCGACGCCAGCGCTTGCCGCTCTCTTTCGGCTGCGCCGGATCAGCGCTCTCTTTCGGCTGCGCCGGATCAGTGATCTCCTTCTGCTGCGCCCGATCCGCGCTCTCCTCGACGTCCTTGCCGCTCACGGCGCACAGTATGCCGCCGGCGGCGGAATAGACGCTGAAAGGAGCGTGTTTTGGCGTGGGTAAGCCGCTCTGGCACACTTGAGCGGTTGGCCGGTTCACGGCATACGTCCCGATGACGTAGGGCTTGCATCCCGATCTGGATGGGCTCGCCGACCCGGCGCCGGACAAGGAGCATCGCATGAAGAAGGACATCCACCCCGAGTATGTGGAGACCCAGGTGACCTGCACCTGCGGCAACTCCTTCACCACTCGCAGCACCGCCAAGAACGGCTCGATCCACGCCGAGGTGTGCAGCAACTGCCACCCGTTCTACACCGGCAAGCAGAAGATCC
>CAKZIH010000078.1 GCA_936931335.1 uncultured Nostocoides sp.
CGCCGCCGACCTGGTCACCGGTGCCAGTGCCGACCTGGTGGCGCGCGCCGCTGAATTCGGCGCCCGGCGTGCCCGGCTTGCCGAGGTCCCCTCGCCCCGGGTTCCGGAGTTGCTCGCCGCGCACGCCAATGCCGAAACCGGCACCGATGCCAAGCGCCGAGCGCGGGAGGAGGTGGAGGCGGCATACGGGCTCGATCCGGGGCGCCCGCTGGTGCTCACCATTTCCCGCATTGCGCCGCAGAAGGAACTGTCGGTGTTGGTCGCCGCGCAGCGGCAGGTGCACCGCGAGCACGAATGGGTCGTGGTCGGATCCGGTATGCCGGATCTGCTCGCCCAGCTGCGCGCCGACGCTCTGGTGTCCCCGTCTGGGGATCGCAGGCTGCACTTCGTCGGGTCGGTGGCCGATCCCACGCCGCTGCTGCGGGCGGCGGATCTCTTCGTGCTCACCTCTCGATGGGAGGCGCGCGCCCTGGTGGTGCAGGAGGCGATGGCCGCGGGCCTGCCGGTGGTGGCCACCGAGGTGGGCGGCTTGCCCGACCTGGTCGATGAGCGCACCGGCATCCTCGTGTCGCCCGGCGCTCCGGCGGCCATCGCGGCCGCCGTCGACCTGCTACTGGCCGATCCGGAGCGCCGCGCCGACCTGGGCGCCGCCGGGCGGGAACGGGCGGCGAGTTGGTCACGGCATACGGACCTCGCCGACGAATGGCTGGGTGCCTATGCCGACCTCATGGGTGGGATACCCTAGAAACCCGTGGCGACCACGACGAAGCACATCTTTGTGACCGGAGGCGTGGCCTCCTCTCTCGGCAAGGGGCTCACCGCTTCCAGCCTCGGCAACCTACTGCGTGCGCGGGGCCTGCAGGTCACCATGCAGAAGCTCGATCCCTACCTCAATGTGGATCCGGGCACGATGAACCCCTTCCAGCATGGCGAAGTCTTCGTCACCGAGGACGGCGCCGAGACCGACCTCGACATCGGCCACTACGAGCGCTTCCTCGATGTCAGCCTGGCCGGCAACGCCAATGTGACCACCGGGCAGGTCTACAACGAGGTCATCGCCAAGGAGCGCCGCGGCGAATACCTTGGCGACACCGTGCAGGTGATCCCGCATATCACCAACGAGATCAAGGCGCGGATGCGCGCTCAGGCGCAGGGCCCGGATGCCCCGGACGTGATCATCACCGAGATCGGCGGCACCGTCGGCGACATCGAATCGCTGCCCTTCCTGGAGGCCGCCCGCCAGGTGCGTCACGACCTGGGCCGCGATGCCGCGATGTTCCTGCATGTCTCGCTGGTGCCCTATCTCGCGCCCAGCGGCGAACTCAAGACCAAGCCCACCCAGCACTCGGTCGCCGCGCTGCGCCAGGTCGGCATCCAGCCCGATGCCCTGGTGCTGCGTGCCGACCGGGAGATCCCCGAGGGCATCAAGAAGAAGATCTCGCTGATGTGCGACGTCGACCTGGATGCGGTGGCGGCCGCGGTCGACGCCCCGTCGATCTACGACATCCCCAAGGTGCTGCACCAGGAGGCTCTCGACGCCTACGTCATCCGACGCTTGGGCCTGAACTTCCGCGATGTCGGCTGGGAGGAATGGGACGAGCTGCTGCGCCGGGTGCACCGCCCCGCCCACGACGTCGAGGTCGCCCTGGTTGGCAAGTACATCGACCTGCCGGATGCCTATCTGTCGGTCACCGAGGCGCTGCGCGCCGGTGGCTTCGCGAATGACGCCCGGGTGCGCCTGCGCTGGGTGCCCTCGGACAGCTGCGAGAGCGAGTCCGGCGCGGCCAAGGCGCTCGCGGGGGTGGACGCGGTCCTGGTGCCGGGTGGTTTCGGCATCCGCGGGATCGAGGGCAAGCTCGGTGCGCTGCGCTGGGCCCGGGAGCGGCAGGTGCCGACGCTGGGCCTGTGCCTGGGCCTGCAGTGCATGGTCATCGAGTACGCCCGCAATGTCGCCGGGATCACCGGTGCCAGTTCCACCGAGTTCGACCCGGACAGCCCCGCTCCCGTCATCGCCACGATGGAAGAGCAGAAGGCGTATGTCGAGGGCGCTGGCGACCTCGGCGGCACCATGCGCCTGGGCACCTATCCGGCGCGGCTGGCCGAGGACTCGGTGGTGGCCACGGCATACGGGAGCGTGGACGTGCACGAGCGGCACCGACACCGGTATGAGGTCAACAACGCCTACCGTGAGCAGCTGACCGAGGCGGGGCTGCGCTTCAGCGGCACCTCGCCGGACGGCAGCCTGGTCGAATTCGTCGAGCTGCCTGCCGATGTGCATCCCTATTACGTTTCTACGCAGGCGCATCCGGAGTTCAAATCCCGCCCGCACCGGGCGCACCCGCTCTTCGCCGGGCTGATCGGCGCCGCGCTGGATCGCCAGCGCGCCGACCGCTTGGTCGAGGTGGAGGCGCAGCCGGCCGCCGCGGGTGCGGCCAAGACAGGCACGTCTGAGACGGTGGAGTCATGACCGAGGAATTGCACGCGGGCGGCACCGAGCCATTGGCGGACTGGGCCGACCCGGCGCCGGTACTCGGCCGAGAGATCGTCTTCGAAGGCATGGTCTGGGATGTGCGCCGCGATCACGTCGACCTGGGGCAGGAGCAGGTCAAGCGCGAGATCGTGCAGCACCCCGGGGCCGTCGCGGTGGTGGCGCTGGATGATGCGGGCCAGATCGCTTTGGTGCAGCAGTACCGCCACCCGGTCGGCACGCGCACCTGGGAGATCCCCGCGGGGCTGCTCGATGTCGACGGTGAAGAGCCGCAGTTGGCCGCCGCCCGCGAGCTGGCCGAGGAAGCCGATCTGCGCGCCGAGCAGTGGCATGTGCTGCTGGACTATTTCACCTCGCCCGGGTTCACGGACGAGACCATCCGGATCTTCTTGGCCCGGGGGATCACCCAGTTGCCCGAGGCCGAGCGCCATCAGCGCACCGGGGAGGAGCGGGACATGCTGCTGCGCTGGGTGTCCCTGGACGCCGCCGCCACGGCGGTACTCGAGGGGCGGCTGCACAACCCCCATACGGTGATCGGGGTCCTGGCGGCGCACGCCCGCCGGGACAACGACTGGGCCGACCTGGAGCCGGCGGACAGCCCGTGGCCGGAATGGGAGCGACTGCGCGCCGCGCGCGCCGATTCGTCATCCTGACGGCTGGTGTCCTGACCGGAGGCGGTTCAATTCGGTTGCCCTGTCGGTGGGGCTGCCTACGCTTGCGCAGCATGACGACTCCCACTGAGGTGTTGAAGAGCTATCTGCAGAGTCAGCGAGACGCACTGGTCTGGAAGCTCGACGGGCTCTCCGAACGCGACCTGCGCAGGCCGTTGACCCCGACCGGCACCAATCTGCTCGGCATCGTCAAACATGTGGCGAGCGTCGAGACCGGCTACCTGTGCGAATGTTTCGGCCGGCCGGCGCCTTTCGCCATGCCCTGGCTCGCCGACGACGCCGAGGACAATGCGGATATGTGGGCGACGGCCAAGGAGTCCCGCGAGCAGATCCTGGACATGTATGCCGCGGCCTGGGCCGCCGACGACGCCGCCATCGACGAGCTCGGCCTGGAGGCCGAGGGCCGGGTGCCGTGGTGGCCCGCGGAGCGCAACCCGGTGACCATGCAGACCCTGCTGATCCATATGATCGCCGAGACCGCCCGGCATGCCGGGCAGGCCGACATCCTGCGTGAGCAACTCGACGGAGCGGTGGGCTACCGACCGGTCAATGACAATATGCCGCCGGGGAGCGAGCAGTGGTGGCGCGACTATGTGGCCCGGCTGCAACAGGTCGCCGACGGGTTCGGCGAAGACGACGGGGCCGGCCCCGCCGCCGGTCCCGAGCCCACTCCGGACCCGACGCCGGGCTAGGGCCCGGCCCGCACGCACCAAAACCGGTGCGACGGGTGGACGGGGCCGTCCGTAGGATGGCCCCTCGGGGTGCCAGGCAAACGGCATACCTCCTGCCAACCCGACGACGCTTTGCACCCGACGACGCATTACACCCGACGACAAGGATTCCCCCGTGCTTCGCACCCACGAAGCCGGCACCCTGCGTGCCGAGCAGATCGACTCCACCATCACCCTGACCGGCTGGGTGGCCCGGCGGCGCGATCACGGTGGCGTGGCCTTCATCGATCTGCGCGACGCCAGCGGGGTGGTGCAGGTGGTGGCCCGCGACGAGGTCCTCGTCGGCGCTGCCCACGATCTGCGCAATGAGTACTGCGTCAAGGTGACCGGCACCGTCGTCGCGCGCAGCGAGCGGAATGTGAACCCCGACCTGCCCACCGGCGAGATCGAGGTCGTCGCCGACGCGATCGAGGTGCTCAGCCCCAGCGAGCCGCTGCCCTTCCAGATCGACGAACGGGTCAGCGTGGGTGAGGAAGCTCGCCTCAAGCACCGATACCTTGACTTGCGTCGCCCCGGCGCCCACTCGGCAGGTCACGGCCTGCGGCTGCGCTCCAAGGTCAGCGCCGCCGCTCGCCGGGTGCTGGAGGCCCGGGACTTCGTCGAGATCGAGACCCCGACGCTGACCCGCTCGACCCCCGAGGGGGCCCGGGACTTCCTCGTCCCCGCGCGCCTGGCCCCGGGCAGTTGGTATGCCCTGCCGCAGAGCCCGCAGCTGTTCAAGCAGCTGCTCATGGTGGCCGGGATGGAGCGCTATTACCAGATCGCGCGTTGCTACCGCGACGAGGACTTCCGCGCTGACCGGCAGCCGGAGTTCACCCAGCTCGACATCGAGATGAGCTTCGTCACCCAGGACGACGTCATCGAACTCGGGGAGGCGATCGCCAGGGAGCTGTGGCAGCTCATCGGCGTCGACCTGCCCACGCCCTTCCCGCGGATGCCCTATGCCGAGGCGATGGCCCGCTACGGCTCGGACAAGCCGGACCTGCGCTTCGGCCAGGAACTCGTGGAGTGCACGGAGTTCTTCTCCGACACCACTTTCCGGGTCTTCCAGGCTCCGTATGTCGGTGCGGTCGTCATGCCGGGCGGTGCGTCTCAGCCGCGCAAGACCCTGGACGCCTGGCAGGAGTTCGCCAAGCAGCGCGGGCACAAGGGGCTGGCATACGTCCTGGTCCAGGAGGATGGCTCGCTGACCGGACCGGTCGCCAAGAACCTCTCGGAGACCGAGACCGCCGGGTTGGCCGCACATGTCGGCGCCCAGCCGGGGGACTGCATCTTCTTCGCCGCCGGTGAGGCGCGGGGCGCCCGTGCGCTGCTCGGGGCGACCCGGTTGGAGATCGCCAAGCGCTGCGACTTGATCCCGGCGGATTCCTGGGCCTTCGTCTGGGTCGTCGACGCACCGCTCTTCGAGCCCGCCGCGGAAGCGGTCGCCGCCGGGGATGTGGCCGTCGGCGCCGGTGCCTGGACGGCGGTGCACCACGCCTTCACCTCCCCCCAGGAGCGTTTCCTTGACACTCTCGAGTCCGACCCGGGTTCGGTGCTCGCCTACGCCTACGACATGGTCTGCAATGGCAATGAACTCGGCGGCGGCTCGATCCGTATTCACCGGCGCGATGTCCAAGAGCGGGTCTTCACGGTCATGGGCTTGAGCCAGCAGGAGGCGCAGGAGAAGTTCGGCTTCCTCCTCGACGCCTTCAAGTATGGCGCGCCGCCGCACGGCGGGATCGCCTTCGGCTGGGACCGGATCGTCATGCTGCTGGGTGGCTACGACTCGATCCGCGATGTCATCGCCTTCCCCAAGTCCGGCGGTGGCTACGACCCGCTCACCGATGCGCCCGCCCCGATCACCCCGGAGCAGCGCAAGGAGGCCGGCATCGACGCCAAGCCGGCGGCCGCTGCCCCGGCGCCGCAGGGCGCCGAGGCGATCAACCCGAACCAGAGCTGAGTCGGCGACCTCGACTCAGCGCACCCCGGAGGTCCGCTCCACGGTGGTGGTCACTGTGGTCAGCGACGGGGTGCGCGGGGTCGAGGAGAAGCCGAACCGGCAGGGCGGGTCGACATCGCGGAGTTCCCCCACGGGCGTGTCCTCGAAGGAGCCCGTGATCGCGGTCACACGGTGCAGGTCGGTGGCGCCGTAGTACTCGCGGCGGCCCTCGCGCGCGATGCCCACGGTGCGGACGCCGCGGACCACCCGGCTGGCGACCGGCGCGATGAGCCGCGCCCAGGCGGGGGCGATGGCGATCGGGCGGGGGACCAGGCGCAGCAGGAGACCCAAGGGCATTCGGGCGCCGAGGGTGATCGCGAGCTGGAGTGATGGGGAGTCGACCCGCCATCCGTCGGCGGTGCGCTCGGCCGTGCACGGCTCGATCCGGATCTCATCGAAGCTGTAAGTCGCGGAGATGAATGCGGCGACCTCATCGCTCGGCGCCACCAGGATGCGGTGGCCATCGGCGCGCTCGATCATGGCGTCCGCAAACCGGCCGTATGGCGAGCGATCCCAGATCCCGAGCACGAACCGGGTGCCGCTGGCCGACCCCATACCGGCGATGCGGCCGGTGAAGACGTCCCTCATCGGCGGGTGAGCAGATAGGAGGCCCAGGCCACCCCGGTGGTGTAGCCGAGGCGGTGGTAGAGCTCGCGGGCGCGCTCGTTGTCGGAGTACATCCCGAGCGTGCAGGCGCCGGCATCCTGGACCGCGGTGCGGGTCAGCGCGGCGGTGACGGCGGCACCATACCCCCGGCCTTGCCGATCCGGCGCGACGGTGATCCCGGACAGGCCCGGTATGCCGCGGGCGTTCGGCTCGGCGCACCCGCACGCGACGAGCCGGCCGTCCTCGCGCGCCCCGATCCAGCGCTGGTCCGGCCGGGCGAATGGCGCCCCGTCGGTGCGCGAATTGTGTTCGGCGAGAAAGCGCTCGAGCTCGTCCTTGGCGTCGCTGCCGAGTTCGATCAAGCCTGGTTCGGCTGGCTGCACCGGGGGCTGGGCGGTGGTCCACATCCATTCCCACTCGCTGCGGGTGCGGGCCCGGAAGCGCTCCTTGACCGCGTCCGCGAGTTCGATCGGGACACTGAGCGAGGCGACCGGGCGCGTGAACAATCGTTGCCGAGTGTCCTCATCGTCCAGCAAGCTGAGTGCCGCGGACGGGGCGCCCAAGATCGAGTAGATCGCCCCCCGTTTGGGGTTGTGCCGGACGAAGAGCACCGCGGATTCGGTTGTGTCGGAGGCGATCCACTCCTGGCTGTCCCCAGGGGAGATTTCATAACGCAGGAACGGATGCTCCCCGCTCGCGGCGAACAGATCCGCCCCCGAGGTGCTCTGGCGGATCGTGAACGGCATACCTCAGTTGTAGTCGTTGCCCGCCGGGTCGTCGCATCCGGGTGGTGACAAACCGGACGTCCGGCGGGCGGCAGCCGGCTCTTGCCGGTTGCCGCCCACCGGGGTCATCGGGTCAGGCCAGCGGCAGGTTGACCTCGGTCAGCTGGTCCGTCTCGGGGGTGACCGAGGGGTCGGTCAGATAGGTGTTCCACACCTTGGTCTGTACCGGATCCGCATTGCCGGTGCGGGGCGCCGGAGTCAAACCCTGTTCGCGGACGAACTCCGTGATCGCCTCGTGGGCGCTGGTGACCAGCGAGAACGACCCGCGCACGGTGGCCCGGGCGGCCTCGTGCTCGGGGATCTCGAACACCTCCAGCGGTGCCTGGGCCGTGGTGCCCACCGCGACCGGTACCCAGACGGACTCATCGACGTCGGACTCGGCGTAGGCCGGGTCGTGCTCGATGCAGCCGCCGGGGCCGGTGGCGGTGATGCCCTGTCGCTGCAGTTCGGGGATGAAGCGTGCCCAGAGCTGCGACTCGTCGGAGTAGGTGGGGATGGTGCCGCGCAGCGTGATCACGGTGCGGGCGGGGACGGTGACTCGGGTGACCGAGATCTCGGACATGGGGTGACCTCCGGGGTCGAGAAGGGAATCGAGTAGGGCCAGCCGGGTCGAGGCGGCGCGGAGCTCCGCGGACAGCGTCTGGCGTTGCGAGCGCAGCGCATTGACGTATGCCGGGGTGCCCCGGGCGGCGAGAACGGCCGGGATGGCGGACACGCCGAAGCCGACGTCGCGGAGCAGCCGGATCGCGGCGGCTTCGGTAAGTTGCTCGGGTGCGTAGCGCCGGTAGCCGGTGAGCGCGTCCACCTCGATGGGCGCGAGCACGCCATGCGCGTCGTAGTGGCGCAGCATGCGGATGCTGATCCGGCTCCGGGCGGAGAACTCACCGATGGTCAGTCGGTTGGGGGTGTCGGCCATGACCCCAGCGTGGGCCCTGCCACTGTGTCAGGGTCAAGCGGGCTGCTTATGGTGCGATTGTGACCTCCGCCGAAACGCCGCCCCGGGACCCGCGAGAGCTGTTGGCGCGGCTGGATCCGGCCCTGGCCCAGGCGCCGATCGCGCCACTCGGGCAGGGCTGGGATTTCCACACGTATGTGGTGACCCATCCCACGGATGCCCCTCTGCTGCTACGGATTTCGCGCTGCGACGATCCGGACGAGCGGGCTCGGGAGGTGGCACACGACGCCGCGGTGCTCGAGTTGGTGGCGGGCCGGGTGGGGCTCGCGGTGAACCGGGTGGTGGCAAGCGATGCGCACGAGGGGGTCTTTTTGATGACACTGGTCCCGGGCGCGGCCGCGGACGTCAACCCGCCCCGCGACCTGCGCCTCTTCGGCCAGGCGATGGGGGCCTTCCTGCGGGAGTTGCACGCCATACCGCTGGTCGAGGCCGCAGCCGTTGCGACTGTCGAACCCAGCCCGCAGGTATGGCGCGACCAACTCACCGCGGGCTGGGCGTCGGTCCGGGACGGCCTCGCGGAGCGGCCCGGTGTCGAGGTGCGCGATCGGCCGGACATCGACGCCTTCCTTGCCTTCCCAGTCCCCGAGCCGCCGGTGGAATTGGTGTTGTGCCACAACGATTTGGGGGAGGACCATATTCTCTTGGACGCCGCGGGTGAGGTGACCGGGATCATCGATTGGTCGGATGCCGTGCTGGGGGACCCGGCCCGGGACCTGGCGTTGCTCTGGTTCGACTTCGGCGAGAGTGTCGCCGAGGGGGCGTTCACGGCATACGGCTGCGGGCCGGCTGGACGCGGCGGCGACGCGACGCTGCGCGAGCGCGCGCGCTGGTTCGCCGCCATCGCCGGCATCGGCGGTGTGGTGCATCGGGCGCAGCACGACGATCCGGGGCTGGCCGAGACCGTGCGGCGCCTGCGCCAGATCCTCAGCGTCCGGGTCTGAGTCCGAGGTCCGAATGCCCAGAACGAGGAGTAATACCGCTGCCAGGGCGCCGGTTTCGCTCCTCAATACTGCCGGACCTAGGGTGAAGCGATGGCCGGACGGACGAGCGCGGGACTGTTGCCGGTGCGGGTCGGTGCCGATGGCGAGGTCGAGGTCTTCCTCGGTCACATGGGCGGGCCGATGTGGGCGCGCAAGGATGCCCGCGCCTGGAGCGTAATTAAGGGCGAATATGTTGCGGGGCAAGAGGATCCGCGTGATGCTGCCGCCCGCGAATGGGTGGAGGAGACCGGCATACCGGTGCCGGCGGGGGAGTGGTACGACCTCGGCGAGGTGCGCCAGTCCGGCGGCAAGCTCGTGCGCGCGTATGCCGTTCTGGCCACCGAGGAGTTCGTTGTTGACCTGACGACCGGCCCGCAGGTGAGTATGGAGTGGCCACCGAGCTCGGGTCGCACGCTCACTTTCCCCGAGCTCGACCGGGCCGAATGGTGTTCTCTCCCAGTCGCTCGCGAGCGTCTCGTCGCGGCGCAGACGGCATTCCTCGACCGCCTCGAACTACCCGCCTAACTCGGCAAGCGCGGGGGCCGGCCACCCTCGGTGACCGGCCCCCGCCCTAGCCAGTAGCGAACGACGTGGCGCGACTGACTATTTGGCCAGGAACTCCAGCAGCACCCGGTCGAACTCCTCGCGGTGGCTGACATTCAGGCCGTGCGGCGCGCCGGCAATGACGTGCACCTCGCTGCCCGGGATGGCGGCGTGGGTGCGGGCGCCGGAGCCCTCATACGGCACGGTGGCGTCAGCATCGCCATGGATCACCAACGTCGGCACGGTGACCTTGCGCAGGTCTTCGCGGAAGTCGGTGGTGCCCCAGGCGGTCATCGTCTGCAGCGCCGCGGCCTTGCTCGACTGCAGCGCCAGGGCGAGCGCGGCCTGACGCTGCTCCTCGCTGACCATTAATTGACCATTGGCGGAGAAGAAGTCGCTGGTGAACCCGTCGTAGAACTTCTCCTGGTTGAGGGTCAGACTGGCCGTCAGCTTGGCCGCCTCGGTCTTGGGCAGCGGGCCGTCGGGGTTGTCATCGGTCTGCAGCAGGTATGGCGTAACCGCCGCAGCAAAGACGACGCTGTGCAGGCGCGCGTCGCCATGCCGGGAGACATAGCGCGCCACCTCGCCGCCACCCATGGAGAAGCCGACAAGGCTTACATCCTGCAGATCCAGGCCGATGAGCAGGGCGTCCAGGTCGTCGGCGAGATCGTCGTAGCCATAGCCGGTCAGCGGCTTGTCGGAATCGCCGAACCCGCGCCGGTCATAGGTCAGCACGCGGTAGCCGGCGTCGAGCAGCGCGGGCAGGTTCTCCTCCCACGACTTCCCGCTCAGGGGCCAGCCGTGGATGAGGACGACGGGACGGTCGGTGCCGCCGCTGTCGGTGTAGTGGATCGCATTGTCAGAGGAACCCTGGATGGTGGGCACGGGAGCGCCTTCCGTGAGCGGACTGGGTCACTCCGACCCTAGCCACCGCAGCCCCGGCTCGTCCGGCCCACCGCCCAGGTATGTCGTTTGCTCCGGGTGGATAGCCTGCGGCGGTGTCCCATCGCCGATCCGCTCCCGCCCGAATGCCCGTGCCGCACCCAGCGCGCGGGGTTCGCTAATGGCCGGCAAGGGGGCGGCCGGGGCGACGGCGGCGGAGAAGGCGCTGACGGCCGCCGGGGTGTCCTTCACTGCTCACCGGTATACCCATGACCCGGCGGTGCGGGCCGATGGCGTGGGTTTCGGGGCCGAGGCGGCGCAGGCACTGGGGGTCGATCCGACGCGGGTGTTCAAGACCCTGGTCGTCGATCTCGGCAGCGGGCGGCTCGGGGTGGTGATCATCCCGGTGCTGGAGCGCGTCGACCTCAAGGCGGCGGCGAGCGCCTTCGGTGCCAAACGCCTTGCGATGGCCGATCCCGCTGTGGCGGAACGCAGTACGGGGATGGTCGTGGGCGGCATCAGTCCCATCGGGCAGCGGCGTGCGCTGCCGACGGTGCTGGACGAGTCGGCCCTGCGTCATACCGCCGTGTTGGTGTCCGGGGGCCGCCGCGGTCTGGACTTTGAGCTGGCCCCGGCCGATCTGGTGCGGGCCACCGCGGCCCGGGTCGCCCCCCTGGTCCGTGCCGCGGCCGGCTAAGCGCACCGCCCGCCGCGAAGTCATGCGGTGTCCGAAAACTCACGCGTTATCCACGAACTCATGTGTTCTAACGCGCGAGCGTGGATAACGCGTGACTTCGGCGCCACCAGCTGGCCCACAGCCGTATGCCGGGCCACCGGGTTCGATGACCACCGGAGCTGTCGGGTGGCGAACTAGGCTGAGCCGGTGAGCACGGAGCCGGATCTCTTCGGGGCGGCCGCCGCCCAGGAGCCGGGCGTCGCGACCCTGCCACCCCTTGCCGTGCGCATGCGCCCGAAATCATTGGACGATATCCGCGGGCAGCGCGACATCCTGCGCACCGGCTCCCCACTGCGCCGGCTCATCGAGGGCAGCGGCGGGCGCGCGGGCCCGGTGTCGGCGATCCTCTGGGGACCGCCGGGCACCGGCAAGACCACCCTGGCCCACCTGGTGGCCACCGCTGCCGGCCGAGAATTCGTCGAGCTCTCCGCGATCACCGCAGGGGTCAAGGACGTACGCGGGGTGATGGAGCAGGCCGCGCGCAACCGCGACCTCTATGACCGCCAGACCGTGCTCTTCCTCGATGAGATTCACCGCTTCACCAAGGCCCAACAAGACGCACTGCTGCCCGGCGTGGAGAACCGCCAGGTCATCCTGGTCGCCGCCACCACCGAGAATCCGTCCTTCTCGGTGATCGCACCGCTGCTCTCGCGCTCGGTGCTGATCACACTGACTTCCTTGTCCGACACGGATATCGCGGAGGTCATCGCGGCCGCGGTGGCCGCGCCCGAGGGGTTGGCCTCGGCATACCGGCTCGCCGACGACGCCCGCGACCACCTGGTCCGGGTCAGCGGCGGTGACGCCCGGCGGGCGCTGACCGCCCTGGAGGCCGCCGCCGGCGTCGCCGACGACCTGCGCGGCGTCCCCGGCAATGACGAACCCACCGAGATCACCCTGCACGCCGTGGAGCAGGCGATCGCCCAAGCCGCGGTGCGCTACGACCGCACCGGCGATCAGCACTATGACGTCGCCTCCGCGCTGATCAAGTCGATGCGCGGCAGCGATGTGGACGCCGCGCTGCATTACCTGGCCCGGATGCTGGAGGCGGGGGAGGACCCGCGCTTCATTGCCCGCCGCATCGTCATCGGGGCCAGCGAGGACGTGGGGATGGGCGACCCGACCGCCCTGCAGACCGCGGTCGCGGCGATGCACGCGGTCGCCCAGATCGGCATGCCAGAGGCGCGGATCATCCTGGCCCAGGCCGTCGTCCACAATGCGCTCGCACCCAAGTCCAATGCGGCATACGTCGGGATCAATGAGGCGATCGCCGACATCCGCGCCGGACGCAGCGGCCCGGTACCGGCCCACCTACGCGGCAGCGGCTATGCCGGCGCCGACCGCCTGGGCCACGGCAAGGGCTACCGCTATGCCCACGACGAGCCCGATGGCGTGGCCACCCAGCAGTACCTGCCCGACGACCTGCACGGGCGCACCGACTACTACCGGCCCACCGACCGCGGGTTCGAGGGTCGCCTGCAGGAGCGTTGGACCTGGCTCAAGGGACGGCTCGGACGAGGCAGCGACGCGGCCACCTAGACTGGCGCGCATGTCCGAACTCACCCGGGCCGACATCGCGCATCTGGCGGGATTGGCCCGCATCGACCTCGACGCCGCCGAACTGGACCAGATGGCTGGCGAACTCGCCATCATCCTGGAGTCGGTGGCACAGGTTCAGCAGGCGCCGATCGCTGGTGTCGAGCCGATGTCCCATCCGATGCCGCTGGTCAATGTCACCCGGCCCGACGTGGTGGTGGCGTCCCTGACCCCGCAAGACGCCCTCTCCGGAGCCCCGGAGCAGGACCTGCAGCGCTTCTCCGTCCCCCGCATCCTGTCCGAGGACTGATCGATCCCGTGAGCACCGAAATCCACACCGCCACGGCGGCCGACCTCGCCGCGCGCCTGAGCGCCGGCGAGCTGTCCGCGCTCGAGGTCACCCAGGCCCACCTGGAGCGCAGCGCCGCCGTCGATGGCGCCGTGCACGCCTAAGATCGGAAGAGCACACGTCTGAACTCCAGTCACGCCAATATCTCGTATGCCG
>CAKZIH010000079.1 GCA_936931335.1 uncultured Nostocoides sp.
CAAGAAGGCCGGTCTCAAGAAGGCCCGCAAGGCGCCGCAGTACAGCAAGCGCTGATCCACGCGCTACGCCGCCACGGCGGGGTGCCTCCCATTCGTTGGGGGGCGCCCCGCCGTTGTCGTTCCCGCGGCATACGCTGCGAGCAAGGGAAAGCGGTAGCCAGGTGAGCGACGGGCGCGAGATCTGGACGATCGGGCATTGGACCTGTCCGATCCCCGACTTCCTCGCGCCGCTGGACCAGGCCGGCATCGAGGAACTGATTGATGTGCGCGCGCATCCCGGCTTGCGGCGCAATCCGTAGTTCGGCAGCGATGCCATGGCTCAGTTGCTGCCCGAGCACGGGATCGACTACCGCACCTTCCCGGCGCTCGGCGGGCGCCGGCGCCGACAGACCGATATCGATCGGGCGATCAATGCGGGCTGGCAGAACGACAGCTTCAAGAACTACGCAGGCGGGCGGACGATCTCGGGGGGAGCGTCCCCGAGGCCGTCGAGAGCTTCCTCGAGGAAGAGCGGCCGTAAATGGAGCTGGGCCGTCGCGGGCGTCCCGAGGAGGTCGCCAATGTCATCGCCTTCCTGTGCTCCGACGCGGCGAGCTTCGTCAATGGCTCGAACTACCGGGTGGACCCGGGCTCGGTGGCCACGATCTGACCGGGGGCCGCGCCGGGCTCCGGGCGGCGCAGGGTCGCGAGCCAGGCGGCGACCTCGCGCCGGGACCTCAACCGGACGATGGGCAGCTCTGGGCGTTGCATGCAAAGCTCGGCCACTCGCTGGCCGGTCGTGCCGTGGGTTCGCCACGCCCACCGAATGATGTGATCGGGCTCGCGCACGATCGTCCATAGCGGCGGCTCGCTATTGCCGTGCCAAAGCTCGGTGAGCCGCACGCGGCGGCTGAGCGTGCGCCGGATCACTTGGCGCATCACCAGCGGGCGGGGCAGGTCGAGCCAGACGACAAGGTCGGCGCGCTCGGCGAGCATCGGGCGGGTGACCGCATACTGCCATTCGCAGACCCATGCCGGGCGGGCGCAGAGCTCCCGGCCCCGGTCCTCGAAATTGGGCATGGGCGTCCATCTCGGCCCGTGATACAGACCGTCCAACTCGACGATGGGTAGCTCCAGCGCCTGCCCAATCGTTGCGCGAGAGTGGTTTTGCTCGACCGGGAGTTCCGGCCACCAGGATGCGCCGCGCGCCGACGCCGGGGCCGGGCGCGCCACCGTCGGTGGACGGGGGATTCGCGGTCATACCCGCGAGCGTAGGCGGGACGGTGCGCCGCTCGTCGGCGCCCGCCCGGCACCGCAGCACCGGCCCGCCTCCGGGCCGCTGGGACACGTGTCGAGAGGTATGGCGGACGCTTGGCCCACGATTACCATGCAGGGGGCCGCCTCGGCGGCCTTTCGTGCATCATCCCCAGGAAGGTAGTCACTAGATGGCTCGTCTGTTCGGCACCGACGGCGTGCGGGGTCTCGCCAATCGCGATATCACCGTGGAGTTGGCGTTGAGCCTCTCGGTGGCGGCGGCGCACGTCCTCGGCGAGCCGGCGCGCGCTGGCGGCCGCAAACCGAAGGCGGTCGTCGGGCGGGATCCGCGGGCCTCGGGGGAGTTCCTCTCCGCCGCCGTCGTGGCCGGCCTGGCGTCCGCGGGTGTCGATGTCCACGACGTCGGGGTCCTGCCCACACCGGCCGTCGCCTTCCTCACCGCGGACATGGACGCGCACTTCGGGGTCATGCTCTCCGCCTCGCACAATGCGATGCCCGACAACGGGATTAAGTTCTTCGCCGCCGGCGGCCACAAGCTGCCCGATGCCGTGGAGGATGAGATCGCGGCGCGAGTGGGGCAGGTGTGGGACCGGCCGATCGGGGCCGAGGTGGGACGTGTGCACAGCAATCGCGCCGGCCAGGCCCGGTATGTCGCCCACCTCCTCGCCGCGCTGCCCAACCGTCTCGATGGCTTGGACATCGTCATCGACGCCGCCCACGGCGCCGCCAGCGCGGTTGCTCCGGAGGTCTTCCGGCTCGCGGGGGCCGAGGTCTATGAGATCGGTTGCCAGCCCGACGGGCTGAACATCAACGACGGCTACGGCTCGACGCACCTGCGTCAGTTGCAGTCCGTGGTCCTGGCGCGTAAGGCCGATTTTGGGATCGCCCACGACGGGGATGCCGACCGCTGTCTGGCCGTCGATCACACTGGCGCGGTCGTCGACGGCGACCAGATCATGGCGGTGCTTGCCCTCGCGCTCAAGGAGCGTGGGGCGCTCAAGGACAACACCCTCGTCGCCACGGTGATGAGCAATCTCGGTCTGCTGCAAGCGATGTCGCGTGAGGGGATCGAGGTGCATAAGGCCGCGGTCGGCGATCGCTATGTGCTGGAGCGGATGCGCCAGGACGAGCTGAGCCTCGGGGGCGAGCAGTCCGGCCACGTGATCATGCTCGAGCATGGCACCACCGGTGATGGTGTGCTCACCGGGCTGATGCTGGCGGCCCGGGTGGTGGAGACCGGCCGGTCGCTGGCCGATCTCGCAGGCGTGATGACCCGCCTGCCGCAGGTGCTCGTCAACGTCAAGGGTGTGGACACCGCCCGGGTGGGCACGGACGAGGAACTCCAGGCGGCGATTGCGCGCGAGGAAGACGCGCTCGGTGACTCGGGGCGGGTCCTGCTGCGCAAGTCCGGCACCGAGCCCCTGGTGCGGGTCATGGTTGAGGCCGCGACGGCCGAGCAGGCTCGCGAGGTAGCCGACCGGTTGGCCGACGTGGTCCGCACCCGTCTGGCCCAGTAAGGTCCGCGAATGACCAATGCTCCGGCCGGCTGGTACCCGCAGCCCGATGGCACGCAGCGTTATTGGGATGGCAATGCCTGGGATGACCGCCACCCATTGGCGCCGAACACGTCGGGGAGCCCTGGTCGACCGGTGCCGATCCAGGATCGTCCGACGAATCCGGGGGCCACGCCGACCCCCGCCACCCCGGGTATGCTGTCCGCCCGCCGACCGGCATTCATTGTGCCGCTGGTAATCCTGACGCTGCTCGTGGGGGTCCTGACCTTCGGTCTCGCCTACGGGCTGAACCGGGACGGGGCGCAAGACGGCGCGGTGACCCAGTCGTCCGCCTCGTCGTCGGTCGCGATCCCGGCGCCGACGTTGGACCCGTCGGTCGGCCCGACGCAAGCCGCGGCCGATTATGGTTCCTTCGCGGAGCAGACCTACGCCGGCCATGGCGACTCGGTGATCAATCTGCCTGCGCAGGCGCGCGCGGGCCTGGTCACCGCCGAGCACGACGGCGCGCAAAACTTCATCATTGTTGGCCTGACCGCCGACAACGACAACACCTACGACTTCCTGGTCAATGTGATCGGCAAGTACCAGGGGACGACGGCATACGGGCTGGTGGACAGCGGCGAACGGACGGCCCGGCTCAAGGTCACCGCCGATGGGGATTGGTCCATCACCCTGAAACCGATGTCTGCAGCCCCGCAGCTCGGCGAAAAGGCGAGCGGCACCGGCGACGCCGTGTATTGGATGGATGGACCAGCCCGGGACTGGCAGATCCGGCACCCGGGCAAGGGCAGCTTCTCGGTGACCCAGGCGGGGCCGGACGCCCAAGACAATGTGGTCAGCGCGACGGATGCCTACCGGGGCATGGTGCCCCTGGTCGGGGGCCGGCGGGTGCTATCGGTGCAATCCGAAGGGCCCTGGTCGATCGCGGTCAGTTAATCGCGGCCGATTGGCCGGCCGGGGTCAGTCGTCGCTGGTGGCGACGGCCTCGTCACCACGGGTGAGCCGGCCGCCATTCTCCGGGATCAATTGCATCGCAAACCAGGTCTTGCCCTCGCGCTTGCGATGCCGGGCCAGGGTGCGGATGGGTTCCGGGCCGCGGGCGAGCGTGGCCGGTTCAATGGTCGTCATCACGCACCGATCCACCCCCTTGGCCACCCGAAAAGTGGTCTCCCCGATGCGGATTCGGCTCCAGCGGTCTTCGGCGAAGGGTTCCAGGTCACCGTCAACGACCAGATTGGGTCGGAAGCGGTCCATCGCCAACTGCGTCACCTCCGCCTGGCGCTCGGCGGCGGTTTCCGTCACCCAGTCCTGCAGCTGTCGTAGGGAGGCGGTGGTCGCCAGGGTGACCGGATAGCCGTCGGCGAAGGCGGTCATTTCCCCCTCGCGCGCGTACGTGGGGTTGAGCGGCCGGGGGCGAGCCAGGTGCACCAGGCGCAGGTCCGATCGGCCGGTTGCCTCGGCCAACCAGTCATCGAGCCCCGGCGCCGGTATGGCGTCCAATGGTCGCCCGTGCACGGTGACCGGCACGCTCTCCCCGCTCGGGGTCGCCAGGAGTTGCTCCCGCATACCGGGGGCCCGCAGGCGCAGCGCATGCGTCAGCCCCGGGTCGGTGTCCGGGGTGTCGGCGACGATGCGGAAGAGCGCGGGGAGTTCGCGCGCGGTGGCGCATTCACCGCTTTCGTCGACGATCATCCACCGGCGGTCGCCGGCCAATCCCAGGCCGTCGACGAGTGCCGACTCGACCGGACGGATGGCGGTGCTCTTGACGGGGTGGACACGGATTTCGGTGAGGCGCAACGACATACGGGCTCCGGTCGGGGTCATGAGGCGTTCGTCGGGCCGATATCGCCGACGACGCGCACCACGGCGGCTTCACCGTGGGCAAGGTTGTACTCCGCGCCGACGATGGCCAGCGAGCCGTCGGCGACCCGGGAAGCGATCAGGGTGGAGCGCTCGGCGAGCAAGTTGCAGGTGGCCTCCACATGCTCGCGTTCCACGAGTTCGACCGAGGTGCGGCCGGCGCGGGTGGCGGAAAGCACACTGGGCGTGACGCGTTCGACGATATCGCGCAGATATCCGGGCGGGATCACCCCAGTGGCGACCGACTTCATCGCCGCGCCCACCGCGCCGCAGGTGTCATGCCCGAGGACGACGATCAGCGGCGCTCCGAGCACGGCGACGCCGAATTCCAGCGAGCCCAGCACACTCGGGTCAACCACATGCCCGGCCGTCCGGACCACGAAGAGATCCCCGAGGCCCTGGTCGAAGATGATCTCGGCGGCGACCCGGGAATCGGCGCAGCCGAAGAAGATCGCGAACGGCCGTTGCGCCTGGGCCAAGGCGCTGCGCGCGTGCACATCCTGGTGCGGGTGCGCCGGGGTCTCCGCGACAAACCGGGCATTGCCCGCCTGCAGCGCGGCCCAGGCCTCGGCGGGGGTATTCGGTCGCTGCTGGGAGTCGGCGGGCGTCGCTTTCGGTGCCGTGCTGGGGGCGTGCGTCACGTCAGCCCCGGTCGCTTGGGGATGGACATGGCCACGGGCTTGACGGTGGTGGCGAAGAAATCATTGCCCTTGTCGTCGACGACGATGAAGGCGGGGAAGTTCTCGACCTCGATCTTCCAGACCGCCTCCATGCCGAGCTCCGGATACTCCAGGATCTCGACGGATTTGATGCAGTCCTGAGCGAGCCGGGCCGCCGGGCCACCGATGGAGCCGAGATAAAAGCCGCCGTGGGACTGGCAGGCGTCGGTGACCTGGTTGCTGCGATTTCCCTTGGCCAGCATCACCATTGAGCCGCCCGCGGCCTGGAACTGATCGACATAGGAGTCCATCCGCCCCGCCGTCGTGGGCCCGAACGAGCCCGACGCCATCCCTTCGGGTGTCTTGGCCGGACCGGCGTAATAGACCGGGTGATCCCTCAGGTATGCCGGCATTTCCTCCCCGGCATCCAGGCGCTCCTTGATCTTGGCGTGCGCGATATCGCGGGCCACCACGAGCGGACCGGTGAGCGAGAGCCGGGTCTTGACCGGATGCTTGGTCAGCTCGGCGAGGATCTCCGGCATCGGCCGGGACAGGTCGATGGCGACGACCGCGCCCTGGCCGGTCGAGCCGGCCCCGGTGGTGTCGTCCTCGAGGGATTCGGGCGTCTGCTCCGGCAGGAAACGTGCGGGCTCGGTCTCCAACTGCTCGATGAAGACACCCTCGGCGGTGATTTTGCCGAGCACCTGACGGTCGGCGGAGCAGGACACGGCGATCGCCACCGGCAGGGATGCGCCATGGCGCGGCAGCCGGATGACGCGCACATCGTGGCAGAAGTACTTGCCGCCGAACTGTGCCCCGATCCCGAACTGCTGGGTCAGCTCGTGCACCCGCTGCTCGAGTTCGCGATCGCGGAAACCATGCCCGGTCTCCGCGCTGCCGCTATCGGGGAGCTCATCGAGATACTTCGCGCTCGCGTATTTCGCTGTCTTGAGGGCATATTCGGCGCTGGTGCCACCGATGACGATGGCCAGGTGGTAGGGCGGACAGGCCGCCGTCCCCAGGCCGCGCAGCTTCTCGTCAAGGAAGCGCATCATCGCGTCGGGGTTGAGGATCGCCTTGGTCTCTTGGAAGAGATAGGACTTGTTGGCGCTGCCGCCGCCTTTGGCCATGAACAGGAATTTGTATGCCGCGTCGGCCCCGGCGGAGGTGTCGGCATACAGCTCGATCTGGGCGGGCAGATTGCTGCCGGTGTTGCGCTCGTCCCACATCGTCACCGGCGCCATCTGGCTGTAGCGCAGGTTGAGGCGGGTGTAGGCGTCATACACCCCCCGCGAGAGCGGGATCTCGTCGTCACCCTCGGTGAGGACATGCTGGCCGCGCTTGCCCATGACGATCGCGGTGCCGGTGTCCTGGCACATCGGCAGCACGCCGCCGGCCGCGATATTGGCGTTCTTGAGCAGGTCAAGGGCGACGAATTTGTCGTTATTGCTGGCGTCCTCGTCGGCGAGGATATTGGCGAGCTGCTGCAGATGCCCGGGGCGCAGGTAATGGGCGATGTCGTGCATGGCGGTCTCGGCCAGCAGGCGCAGCGCCTCCGGGGCGACCTGCAGGAACTGCCGGCCGCCGGGACCCGCCACCGTGGTCACACCCTCAGTGGTCAGGTGCCGCCACGGGGTCTGTGCAGTGCCATTCGATCCCGCGCCGGGGAGCAAGTGCTCGAATGCGAAGTCAGCCATCGATCAAGGAATCCTGTTCTGCGGCAACAAAGTATGGGAGGTCAGAGTTCGTCCAGGCTCGGGGCATAGGCGCCGGCCCGGGCCACGGTCATGGCGCCGCAGCGACCGCCGCGCTCGATCGCGGGAGTGATGGCGTCGGCGTTGGCCTGCTGCAACTGCATACGGGCCTCGGGGCCGCCCAGCAGGCCGGCGGAGGCGAGGCCGGAGATCAAGCCGGCCATGAAGGAATCGCCGGCGCCGACGGTGTCCACCACCGTGGTCGCCGGGGCGGGCAACTCCCGCACCTCACCGGTGGAGCGCACCCGGAAGCTCACGCCATGCTCGGCCTTGGTGATGACGACCAAGGCCGGGCCGAGGTCGCACCAGCGCGCCAGGACGTCCTCGACGGAATCGTCGGGGTACATCGTCGCCAGGTCGTCACTGCTGGCCTTGACCACATCGGCGAGCGGAATGATCGACTCGATGCGGGCGATCGCGGCTGCGGTGTTGCCCATGATGCTGGGCCGGAAGTTCGGGTCATAGGAGGTCGTCGCCTGTTCCCGGCCGGCCTCCAGGGCGGTGGCCACGTCCGCGGCGCCCGGGTCGAGGACCGCGGCGATGGAGCCGGTATGCAGGTGGCCCACCTCGGGCCCGATCTTTACCGGTCCGGGCGCCCAGCGAATATCGAATTCGTATGTGGCAGCGCCGCTTTGGTCGATATTCGCGACCGCGGTGGAGGTGGGGTCCTCGCCTTCGTCGTCGACGACCTGGATGGAGTGACGGGTCAGATGGCGGCGGATGCGCTCGCCGCGCGCGTCCTCGCCGAGGCAGGTGGCGAAGGTGACCTTGTTGTCCAGGCGAGCGAGGCCGACCGCGACATTGGCGGGGGAGCCGCCCACATGCTCGACCGGGGTCTCGGCATGCCGGGCGACGATGTCGATGAGCGCCTCACCGATGACCAGGTACTCCGTCACACTGCGCGTCATCGTGACCCCTTTGCCTGATCGTTCGCCACCCGGCCGACTCTACTGCCGCCGTGGGCTGCGCCGGAGCGGCTGGCTCGCGCCGGTGTGGGGAGGGCGCGGGGATGGGGGACGATAGGGGTATGAGTGAGCAGGTCCCCGTACGCCCGGATGGTGCCCGAGCCGGAGCAACAGCGGCGCCCGTCGCGGCCCAGGGGCAGCACGAGATACAGGAGCCGCTGGCGCCGGAGAACTCCAGCGTGGCTGGCCGGGTCAGCTCGTATGCCCGTGGCTCCGTTGCCAATATGGTGCGTTCGCTCGTGGTGATCGGGGCAATCATGGCGCTGCTCTACTTCATGGTGGCGCGCACCAATAGCGTGGCAACCCCCGACATCGACATCCCCCAGGTGGCCACCCCGGTGGCGCGAGAGACCGGCTGGCCCATCGAGGTCCCCGTCGATCTGCCGGACGGGTGGGCGCCCAGCGCGGTGCGCTATGTCCCCTCTACCGATGGTCTGCAGACCTGGCATGTCGGCTATACCTCGCCGGCGGGTCATTACGTGGCCGTGGAGCAGACCAAGGAACCCACCGAAAAATGGGTGCGCCAGCAAGTCAACCACGCCCCGAAGACGGGGACTCTGCAGGCGGGCGGGCGGACCTGGGACACCTTCGTGCGCGACCAGAAGACCCAGAACAGCCTGGTGACCGAGGGGCCGGAGCCGCTGACGACGGTGGTGACGGGGGATGGGACGTTCGCGGAGCTCCAGCTCTTCGCCGAGCATCTGAAGACCTACGTCCCGCCCGCTTCCTGACGGGCAATACGCGACTCGGGGGCGTGCCGCGAGCCCGGTCAAGTCCAGGTCGGCTAGTAGGCCAGGTCGGTCAGTCCAGGTCGGTGCGGGCGGCGACGGCAGCCTCGGCACGGTCCAGCCAGGCGGTGCAATGCGCGGCGAGCGCCTCGCCGCGCTGCCACAGCGTGACGCTTTCCTCGAGGCCGACCTGGCCGCTCTCGAGACGGCCGACCACGGAGGTGAGTTCGTCGCGGGCCGCTTCGTAGCTGAGGTCGGCGATGTCCGCGAACTGAGGGTCAGCGGCGGCCGTCGCGGCGTCCGGATCCGTGGGGGCGGGCGGCATACCGGGCTCGCTGGCCTCGACCATCAACTCGGAGGTGTCGACGGGGTCGTCACCGGCGTCGGTGACCTCGCCGGGGAGTTTGCGTGCCATGGGCGCGCCTTTCGCTCGGGGGTTCAGGTGTCGGTGGGGTTTCAGGTGTCGGTGGCGCGGACGGCGAAGTCACCGCGGGCGACGCGGACCCGCAAGAGGTCACCGACGGCGACGTTGTCCTGGTCGCGCACGATGGTGCCGTCGGGGTGGGAGACCAGGGCGTAGCCGCGGTCAAGGGTGTGCTGCGGGGACATGATCCGCGCCTGATCGCGTAGATGCCCGATGCGATCGCGCTCGCGGGTCATCTGGGCGCTCAGACGCAGTCCGGCACGGCGGCGCAGGGCACCGATTTCGCTCTGCTGGCCGCGGACGTAGGCGGTGCGGTCGGCCAGCACCGGCCGGCTGGTGAGCTCGGTGAGGCGGCGCCGCTCCCGCGCCAGCCGGTCGCGCATGATCCGGTGAAGGCGTTCTTGCGCGGTGTGGAGCTCGCGACGCACCACGGCGAGGTCGGGGACCACGAGCGTGGCGGCGTGTGTGGGGGTGGATGCGCGGGCGTCGGCGACGTGATCGAGGATCGGGGAATCCTGCTCATGACCGATGGCGCTGACGACCGGGGTCCGCGCGTTGGCGACCGCACGCACCATCGCCTCATTGCTGAAGGCCAGCAGGTCCTCGACCGAGCCGCCACCGCGCGCGATGACGATGACCTCGACATGGGCGATCGCGTCGAGGTCGGCGAGCGCACGGCATACCTCCTCGACGGCGGCGCTGCCCTGGACCGGGACCGAACGGATCTCGAAGGGCACGCCCGGCCACCGGCGCCCGACGTTTTCCACGACATCGCGCTCGGCGGCGCTGCCCCGGCCGCTGATCAGGCCGATGGTGTGCGGGAGGAAGGGGAGCGGTCGCTTGCGGTCCGGGGCGAAAAGCCCTTCCGAGGCTAGGGTGCGCTTGAGGTATTCGATGCGGGCGAGCAGCTCGCCGATGCCGACCGGGCGGATCTGGCGGGCATCGAGCGTCAGCGAACCCCGCTTGGGCCAGAACGCTGGTTTGGCTTGCAGGACAACGCGTTCGCCCTGCTGCACCGGGCGGGGCATGGCATCGAGGGCATTGGTGGAGATCGCCACATTGAACGACATGTCCACATCGACATCTCGCAGAGTCAGGTATGCCGTATTGGCCCGCCGGTCGAGCTGGATGATCTGGCCCTCCACCCAGACCACCGACATCTTCTCGACGTACTCGCCGATCTTCATGCTCAGCAGACGCACCGGCCACGGCCGATCCGGGCTGGTGTCTGCGGCCCTCTCGGGCAGCGGCGACGGGCTGCTGCTCACAGTCCGTGAGACTAGGCGACGGCACCGACAACCTACGATGGAGACATGACTTCCATCCCTCATGGTTCCGACCAGGCGGCCCCCAAGCGAGT
>CAKZIH010000080.1 GCA_936931335.1 uncultured Nostocoides sp.
TGCCACGCAGATGTGCGCACACGGGTCTTCCCGGGCGTGCGCCACGAGGTCCACAACGAGCCGACTACCCGCGCGGACGCCGAACGGGAGATCATGGACTTTGTCGACCGGGTGACCGCCGCCCGCTAGAGATCTGATTGGCCGATTCGTCCCGTCAAACCGACGAGCTCACTTGGCGGAGGGGACCTCGATCGGCGGCACCATCTTCGCTGGCTTGGGGCGCAGGGCCGTTACGTCCACCTCGATCAGGCTCGGCACCCCGCGCTTGAGTGCCTTTTTCAGCGCCTTGTCGAAGTCCGCGGCGCTGCACACCCGCCGGTGCTTTAGGCCGACGGACTTGGCGAGCAGCCCGAAGTCAGGGGTGAGCAGGTCGACGGCCCGCTTGGTGTCCTTGCGCGCCTTCTGAATATTGCGGAGCACGCCATACCCGCCGTCGTTGAAGACCACGATCACCACGTATGGCGCCTCCGCGGCGAGCACGGCAAGCTCGCCCTGATAGACGGCCAGGCCGCCGTCACCGACGATGGCCAGCACCGGGTCGTCGGGACGGCCGATCCCGGCGCCGATCGCCTGCGCCAGGCCCTGACCGATGCCGCCGCCGGCGGCGAAGACGTTGTCCCTCGGGTCATAGACGTCGAGCAGACGGTTGCCCCAGGAACTGCCCGGCACCGTCACATCCCGGACGATGACCGCCCGGAGCGGCAGGCGGCGGCGCATGGAGTCGCAGATCTCGCCATACGCACCGATGTCCTCGCGATGCGCCGCCCGCACCGTCTTGGCGACCTCGCGCACGCGGCCGCCCCAGTCGGCCTCCGTCCCGGGTTCGCCCAGCGAATCGGTCAACGCCGGTATGGCCGAGCGCGCATCCGCCTGCAACCCCACGGCTACCGGGAAGTTCTTGCCGATCATGTTCGCGTCGAGGTCGATCTGCACATGCTGCTGCGGGAGCGGCAGCTCGTAGTTGCGGGTCTCGTTGCCGCGCAGGTGCGAGCCGATGGTGAGCAGGCAATCCGCTTCGCGCAGTAGGGGTTCCACGTCCTCGTCCGCAGGGAAGTTGCCGATCAGCAGCGCGTGGTCCTCGGGCATCGTGCCGCGCCCGTTGGACCCGGTCAGCACCCCGGCACCCCACGCCTCGGCGAGCGCGACGACCTCCGCGCTCGCCTCCCGGGCACCGCCACCGGCCCAGATCAACGGTCGGCGCGCGGGCCGCATCACGGCGGCGGCCCGCTCGAGATCCCGCCGGGCGCCGGTGCGCAGCGCGGGCTCGCGCTCGTCCACCTTGTTCTGCTGATCCGGCTTGGCGAGGTACTGCAGGTCGATCGGCCAGTCCACGCTCACCGGTCCGGTGGGGGCGGTGCGCGCGAGTCGGGCCGCCTCGGTGAGCACCGCCCGGGCCTGGCGGGGGGTCTCGATCCGCAACGCGTGGGCGCTGACCGCCTTGAGCATCTGCAACTGGCGGGGGACCTCGTGATAGGCCCCGGTCCCCTCGCCGATGAGGTCGGCGTTGATATTGCCGGTGATGTGCAGGACCCGGCTGGAGGCGGCCATCGCCTCGAGCATCGACCCGGCGGCATTGCCTGCTCCCGTGCCGGTGGAGGTCAGCGCGACCCCGATCCCGCCGGTGGCCCGTGCATACCCGTCGGCAGCGTTGACGGCGGCCGCCTCGTGCCGCACCGGGACGAAGCGCAACTCGCGATCCACCGCCTCCACGAGCGGCAGATTGTGAATACTGATCACCCCGAAGGCCACGTCCACGCCGGCCGCCCGCATCACCTCGACGAGCACATCGCCTCCGGTGACGGCGTGCGGGGTGAGCTTCTCGGTGGCGGTCTCGTGCGCCTCGGTGGTCACGTGCATCCGCTCGGACATTGGTGCGCCTTCCTGGTCTGCCTGCCGCGCCCGATCCGACGTAGCCCTTCCGAGCCTAGACAGCGGACACTGGGGGAATGGACGCAACGGCATACCAATCCCACGACCGGGAGTGGACCATCGAGGTGGTGACGGACCCGGCTGTCCTGGTGGCCAATTCGCATGTCTTCGACGAGAAGGTGAGCCTGGACGGGGCGCGGGACTTCTGCGACCGCCCCGGCCATCTGCTGGTCATGGCGTTCGACCCGGACGAATGTGGGATCGGGTTCGCCTCGGGGGTGGAGATGCGCCACCCGGACAAGTCGGCCGAACTCTTCGTCTACGAACTCGGCGTCGAGGAGGAATGGCGGGCCCGTGGGGTGGCGACCAGCCTGCTGCGCGCGCTGACGCAAGAGGCCGGCCGCCGAGGATGCGCGGGGGTATGGACAGCGACCGAACCCGACAATGTCGCGGCGCTGGCGACATACGCCCGCCTCGGTGCCACCGCCGAGGACAGCGTCGTTCTCACCTGGAGTCCTGGGCCTCCCCCTCAGTCGCCGCCGTCGGAGTCCGATCACGACGTATGCGGGCCCGGTGCAGTGAATTTTCTCGGCCGATTGGGTATGGATGAGGACGTCGAGGTCGCCTTTGATCGCGTCGACGTGGAACCGCAGAGCCCCGATTTCTGAGGTACCTGCTGGACCGGGAATGTCGTCAGCGAACTCCGTGGGCCACGCGCCATCCGGGCGCGGTGGGTCAGGCGACCGCGGTGCCCTCCAGTTCCACGAGCTGGCCCGGGATCGCCAGCCGGGTGACGCCGAGCATGGTGGTGGTCGGGGCCACCCGTGCCGCGCCGAGGCGGCCGGCGAGGACGGCATAGTGCGGGAAGAGGGCGTCCACATCGGTGGTGTAGACGTTGAGGCGTACCAGGTTGGCCAGCGACATACCGGCCTCGGCGAGCACCGCCTCGAGGTTGTCCACTGCCAAGGCGAGTTGGGCGGCGATGTCGCCCTGGTGCTCCGGTTCACCGTTGGCGTTCATCGCCGTCTGCCCGGAAATGTAGAGCGTCCGCGTGGTACCGGACACGACTTCGCCCTGGTTGAAGCCCAGCGACTGCGACCACGACACCGGGTTGATAGCCGTGCGTTCCATATCTGACTCCTGTCGATAAGTGCGCCTGGCGACCGGACGACCGCCGTCTGAGACGCAACACCGACCACCTTTCCGGCTATAAGTGACACCCTGTGTCACCTTTTTGATCGACAATTTCCGGATGCGCGCCGACCGCCTGGTTTCCCTCGTGCTGCTGCTGCGGCAGCGAGGCCAGTTGACCGCCGAGACCCTGGCCGCCGAACTGGAGGTCTCTCCGCGCACGATCCTGCGGGACATCGAGGCCCTGTCCTCCGCCGGCGTCCCGGTGTATGCCGAGCGTGGTCGCCATGGTGGGTTCGCGCTCTTGCCCGGTTTCCGCACCGAACTGACCGGACTCAATCACGACGAAGCTCTGGCGCTGCTCACCGCGGGGTCGAGTGATCGGGAAAGGATCTTCGGCCTGGGTGGCGCGCTTGCGGCCGCGCTGCGCAAGGTCGTTGATGCCCTGCCCGAGGGCCATCGGGCCGGCCTGGACGATGCCAGCCGCCGCTTCCTGGTGGAACCGGAGGCCGACTTGCTCTCCCGGCGCCGCGAGATGGAACTCCTTGCCGACGGGGTCATGGACGCCGTCCGCGACGCGGTGCTCGCCGGTCGCAAGGTGCGCTTCGACTATGCCGCCTCGGACCGGGCGTCACGCTCCCATACGGTCGACCCGATCGGCCTGGTCAGCGTGCGCGAGCGCACCTATCTGCTGGCTCTGAAGTCCGGTCAGGACCGGACCTATCGCCTCTCCCGTATGTCCGCTGCCCAGGTCCTCGCCGAGCCGGCCGAACGTCCGGCCGAGGTCGATCTCGACCGCATCTGGGCCGAGCGCCGCGCCAGATTCCTCGCCGAGGACCACCTGCGCGTGGACCTGCGAATCCGGGACACCCGCCGCGCCGAACTCCTGGACACCACTCGGGCCGTGCTGGCCGAAGAGCGGGAACCCGACGGGTGGCTGCGGCTCGAGGTCACCTTCGAGGACCTGCGCCACGCGGTCTGGGTGCTCTGGCGCCTCGACACCGGCGTCGAAGTGCTCGCACCCGCCGACCTGCGGGCGGCGCTGCGCGAGCGGGCCGCACAACTCCTGGACCGGTATGACGGCGACTAACCCCGGTGCCGGTCTGGCCCGTGGCTCAGCCCAGTTGCACCCGCAAGAGTCCCCGTGGCACCTCGGTGGCGAGGTCGGCCAGCGCCTGGTCCAGGGTGGGGAAGCGGAAGTCGAAACCGGTGTCGAGCAGTATGCCGGGGTGCACCCACCGGCTCTTGAGCACTAGTTCGGGCTCGGTGCGGATGATCCGGCCGCCGGCCTCGAGCGACCAGGCGGGCAGGGGCACGGCCATACGTCGGGCGAGGGGGCCGCCCAGGTGACGGCGGACGGCGGCCATCAGTTCGGCATTGCTCACCGGGTTGGGGGAGGCGATATTGACCGGGCCCGCGATGTCCGCGCGGTCGATCACGTGGCGGATGGCGCGGTAGACGTCGTCGATGTGCACCCAACTGACCTGCTGCGCACCATCGCCCTCGGCGCCGCCGAAGCCGATCCGCGCGAGGTTCACCAGGGGGCTGAGGGCGCCACCACCGGCGCCGAGGACGATCGACGTGCGCAGGGCCACCCGCCGCGTCACGGCCGGTGCGGCGAAGAGTTCGTGCTCCCACCCGCGGGCCACCGCGACCGAGAAGCCGCTGCCGAGTTCTCCGGTGCGCTCGTCCTGCGCCCGGTCGCGGGCATCCCGGTAGATGGTGCCGGTGCTCGCGTTGAGCCACACGGCCGGCGGGTTCGCGCAGCGCGCCAGGGCCAGCCCGAGCGCGCGCGTGGTCTCGGTGCGGGAGGCGAAGATCTCGTCGGCGTTCGCCTTGGTGTAGCGGCAGCTCACGGAGCGCCCGGCCAGGTTGAGCAGCACATCCGCGCCCTCGAGGACACCGGTGAGGTCCTCGTCCCAACGGGTGTCGGCCGCCACGGACCGGCCAATGGTGCGCACGGTCGCCCCATCGCGCCGGAACGCCTGGTGCAGGTGCCGGCCCATGAAGCCCGAGGCCCCGGCGAGCACAATCGTGGTCATCTGGTCAGTCCTGTCGATCGTGGTGGGGAGCGGGGGAGACCTGGTCGACGAGCCGCACCAGATCGGCGGCGAAGGCCCGGCCGCCCGGCAGCCGGGCCAGGCTCGCGGCCCGCGCGATGAGTGGAGCGCCGCCCGCGACCAGGTCACGGGTGCGCCGTTGCCCGGGAGAGTGGTCGCACACCCAGTGCAGGGTGATGCCGAGGTATGCCAGCCACAACAGCCGCGGCAAGCGCTCGCCGAGCGCGCCACCGGGGACGCCCCGCGACATACCGGCCGCCTCGGCGAGCAGACCGACGGCCGCGTCACGCGCCTCGCGGGAGGCTGCCGAAAATGGGCTCACCGCGGCTGATGTGGACAGCGCGACCTGCAGCATCGTCGCCCCGAAGCCGTGATAGGGCGCCATGGTGTCGAGCCCGGTGTCGAAGACCGTGCGCAGGTTGTCCGCCAACCCGGCGCCCGGGCGCAACCGCGGCATCGCGGCCTCCCGGTGTTCGTGCTGGATGCGCACATACAACTCCTGGACCAGCTCGTCCTTGCCATCGAAGTAGTAATAGGCATTGCCCGGGGAGACCCCCGCCTCGGTGGCGATGAGCCGCATCGTGGTGGCCTGGTAGCCACGCTCGCGGAACAGCCGCAGCGCGGTGTCCACGAGAATCTCCCGGGTGCGTTCCGACTTCTGAGCCACATGGCCACACTACGCCGCGTTTTGAACGCGTTCAAAACCGCCAGGCGCGGGACTCTCGATCAGTCGATGGCTTCGCCCGCCAGCGCCTTGGCTGCCAGGCGTTCCTCCTCGCTGACCTCCCAGACTTCCCAGGCGGCGTGCAGCGCGAGCAGGATAATGACGCAGCCGAGGATCAGGTCCGGCCACCCGGAATGGGTCAAGGCGGTGACCAAAGCCATGGCGATCACGGCGAGATTGATGAGCACGTCATTGCGCGCCGAGAGGAAGGCCGCGCGGCTGAGCGACCCACCGCCGTGGCGCACCGAGGACAACAGCCACGCGCTCGCCCCGTTGACCGCGATCGCCCCTAGCGAGGCGAGCACCACCGGAACCACGTGCGGCACAACGGGTTCGGAAAACCGCTGAATCGCCTCCCAGCCGGCGACGGCGGACGGGCCGAGAATCACCAAGGCCATCACTTTGCCCATCAGGGCTCGTCGGGTCAGGGGCCAGCCAAGCGCGACAAAGATCAGCAGATTGATCGAGGTGTCCTCGAGGAAGTCGACGCTGTCCGCGAGCAGCGAAACCGACCCGGCGCCCAGGGCCACCGCGAACTCGACGAAGAAGTAGGTGAAGTTGAGTGCGGCGACGGCAAGAACGACCCGACGGAGTCGCGCGATCATGCCCGGTGTCGCCTCGGATTGGCCAGCGTCTGACGGGCCGGCATGCGACGGCCCTCCGTTCGCTGGATCAGCGTCCGGTCTGGGTTCAGGCTGCACTCCCACGAGCCTAGTCGTCCGACCACACATCGACCCGGCCCCCGAGGGCGCCCCGGCTGTCGGTGGTCCGTGCTTGCATGGTCCGTATGACGCACCCCGAGCCCACCAAGGTCGTGACCGCCAGCCGGGAGATTGCCGCCCCGGCACCGCGGATCTTCGAGTTGATCGCCGATCCCAGCCAGCAGCCGCGCTGGGATGGCAACGCCAATCTCGCCGAGGCCGCCCCCGGCCAACGCGTCCATGCCGTGGGCGATGTCTTCGTGATGACGCTGACCAAGGACGGCGCCGAGCGGGAGAACCACATCGTGGAGTTCGAGGAGGGGCGCCGCATCGCCTGGCGACCATCGCCGGTCGGCAAGCCCCAACCCGGACACCTGTGGCGCTGGGAGGTCGAGTCGCTCGACGAGCACCGCACCCGGGTCACGCATACCTACGACTGGAGCGAGTTGACCGACGAATCCCGGATGGAGCGCGCCCGGAACACTACCCCCGACAAACTCCAGGCATCCCTGGACCGGCTCGCGGAGGTGGTCGAGGCCGACGTGACTTCAGAAACCCAGTCCTGACCGGGTTGAGACACGGCATGCGGGCCGCAGGCCGTATGCCAGCATCGCGGTTGTGTCTGTCATCCCCGGGCCCGCGACGGTCGATGCCGGTGAGCTGTTCCGGGTTGTCGACATCGTGGGCGTCATTGCTAATGGGCTACTCGGCGGGGCTGTCGCCCGCTCGCGCAATTTTGACCTGATCGGCTTCCTCGTGTTGTCGATCACCAGCGCCCTGGGTGGCGGAATGCTGCGCGACGCGATGCTTAATACCGGAACCCCGGTCGCGCTGACCGATGGGTGGTACCTCACCTCGGCCGTGGCCGCGGCGGTGGTGGCCTATCTCATCAACTTCCGTGGACTGTGGCCGCGTCGCGCACTGATCGTCGCCGACGTGCTCGCGCTGGGCTGCTGGTCGGCGACCGGTGCCGCCAAGGGCCTCTCCGCGGGCCTGGCCCCCCTGCCATGCATCCTGCTCGGCATGGTCACCGCGGTGGCCGGCGGGATGGTGCGTGATGTGCTCGTTGGCCAAGTGCCGGCGGTCCTCGGGGGCAACCACATCTATGCCACTTTCGCGGTTGTGGGTGGCCTGGAGATGGTGGTCGCCGACCGAATGCTCACTCGGGACGCAGGCATGCTGATCGCGATCCTCACCTGTCTGGTCTTGGGTTTGTTGGCCCGGCGCCGGCAATGGCATCTGCCCGGGCCGATGGATCCCGTCGCCTTCGTGGCCCGCTCCCGGCGCGCGGAGCGTCCGGCCAAACGGGTGCCCCGCCGGCACCGCTCGCATACATGAACCGCCGGCGCATCCTGGCCGGCGCGGCTGCCCTGGTCGCGGCCGGGGAGGCCGCCCACTGGCTGGCCTCGTATGCCGCCCTGCCCCGCCCGATCGTCCGGCCGGCCCAGCGCCCGCAGCCGCCGGGGCCGCCGACCACCCTGGCGTCGCAGTCCTCGCCTGAACCCGCTCCGGCCCCAGAGGGCCCGTGGCTGATCCTGGTCCTCGGCTACCACAATCGCCATCCCAGCCGGATCAACCCGATCAACCGGCGCCGGGTCGCCGCCGCCGCACGCACCTTCGCCGCGGCCCCACCGGGCAGCCGAGTGCGGTTCTCCGGGGGCGCCCGGGAGGGTGGGACGAGCGAGGCGGCGCTGATGGCGGCATACGGGCGGGTCTCCCACCACCTGCCCGTAGAGCGCATCGATCTGGACGAAGACGCCCTGTCCACCTGGGAAAATGTGGCCAACGCCATTCCGGCGATCGCTGCTGCCGAGCGCGTCGCGATCGTCTCCAACAGCCTGCATGCCGCCCGTGCCCGCATCTACCTCGCCCACCAGCGACCCGACCTGGCAGTCCGGCTGATCCGCGGCCGGGACTATCGCGCCGGCGAACTGTGGTGGCTCAAGCCGGGACTCGCGGCATACGGGCTGGTGGACCTCGCGATCGGCTGGTTCAGCCTGCGGCGACATCACGGCAGCGGCCCGACCCGGTTGGACGCCCGGGTCGCACGGCAACGCGCACAACACGCCCGCGATTAGGATTCGGCTACACCGGCGCCGCATACGTCAGCGTCGCCGCGCCCAACCCGTATGCCGTCCCCCGGAGGCCCCCATGCCCGCTCGTGACGCAGTAATCGTTGCCGCCGTCCGCACCCCGGTCGGCAAGCGAAACGGCGCCCTGTCCCAGGTGCATCCCGTTGACCTGTCGGCACACGTCCTGCGCTCCCTGGCCGACCGTGCGGGCGTGAGCCCGGAGGTTGTCGACGATGTGATCTGGGGGTGCGTCGGGCAGGTCGGAGCGCAGGCCTTCAACGTCGGCCGCAATGCGGTGCTGGCCGCCGGCTGGCCCGAGACGGTCCCAGCGACCAGCATCGACCGGCAATGCGGCTCCTCCCAGCAGGCCGTGCACTTCGCCGCCGCCGGGCTGATCAGCGGGCAGTACGACGTCGTGATCGCCGGCGGTGTGGAGGCGATGAGCCAAGTCCCGATCGGGGCGAGCCTCGGCACTGACCTCGGCTTCCCCTATCCGCCCAGCGTCCAGGAGCGCTATGGGGTGGCGACCTTCAACCAGGGCATCGGCGCCGAGATGATGGCGACCAAGTGGGAACTCTCCCGCCAGGCCTGCGATGAATTCGCCGCGGCCTCCCACGCCAAGCTCGCCGACGCCATCGACGCCGGCCGCCTCGCCGAGCAGATCGCCCCGGTGACCCTGACCGACGGCACCGTGGTGGACACCGACGAGGGCCTGCGCCGCGGCACCAGCGCTGAATCCCTCGCCGGCCTGAAGACCGTCTTTAAGGCGGACGGGGTGATCCACGCCGGCAACTCCTCCCAGATCAGCGACGGTGCCGCGGCGCTGCTGATGACCACCTCCGAGAAGGCCGCCGAACTGGGCCTGACCCCGCTGGCGCGCTTCCACACCGGGGTGCTGGCCGGCGATGACCCGGTGATGATGCTTTCGGCGCCGATCCCGGCTACCGCCAAGGTGCTGCAGCGCTCCGGGCTGACCTTGTCCGACATCGGGGTATTCGAGGTCAACGAGGCCTTCGCGCCGGTGCCCATGGCCTGGCTCGCGGAGACCGGCGCCGACCCGGCGCTGCTCAACCCCAATGGCGGGGCGATCGCGATCGGCCACCCCCTCGGCGGCTCGGGCGCCCGGATCATGACCCAGCTGGTCTACCGGATGCGCGACGAGCAGATCCGGTACGGCCTGCAGACCATGTGCGAGGGCGGCGGCATGGCCAATGCCACCATCCTCGAACTGCTCTGAGCTCGCGTCGCGGTCCTCGCCTCGTGATCCTCCTCTCGTGATCCTGGCCTGGTCGCCGAATCCCGCCCTGGACATCACCTACACCCTCCCGAAGTTGTCGCTTGGAGAGGTCCATCGGGTCACCCAGGTCGATCGGCGAGCCGGCGGTAAGGGTGCCAATGTCGCCGGCGCGCTGGCCTCGATGGGCCACCACCCCATCGCCGTGCAGCCCCTTGGTGGCCCCGATGCCCCGAACTTCCTCGCCGACCTGGCCGCCCGCGGGATCACCGCATGGACCGTCAATTCCAGCGCCCCCACCCGGCATTGCGTGGTGGTCGTGGTCGGCGACGAGGCCACCGTGCTCAACGAGGCGGGCGTCCCCCAGCCCGAGTCGGTATGGCGTGAGCTCGCCACCCTGGTCGACTCCCACCTAGCCGACTCTCACCTGATCGGCTCCCCGGCGCGGGCGCCCGGGGTCTTCGCCGCCTGCGGCAGCCTGCCGCCGGCCGCACCGGACGGGATCGTCGCCCAACTGACCGGTGTGGCGGGGGAGCGCGGGCTGCATACCGTGCTCGACTGCCGGGGCGAGGCACTGCGGCTGGCCCTGGAACGCCGCCCCAGCCTGGTCAAACCCAACCGCGCCGAAGCGGCGGAAACCACCGGCTGCGGCGACACCGCCGAAGCGGCCGCCGCGCTGGTCGCCCGCCTCGCCGCCGAGTTCTGCATCCCGCTGACCGAGAATTCCTCCCGCGCCCAGCTGCTGGCGCAGCAGGCGGAGGCCGAGTTCCGCGCCGCCCGCCGCATCTGGGCGCGGCAGATG
>CAKZIH010000081.1 GCA_936931335.1 uncultured Nostocoides sp.
GTCGCCAACCAGGGCAAGTGATCGTCGGTCGGCTCGTTCCAGTGGGTAGGGCCCCGACTTGATGGCCTCAGATGAAGGGCCCCCAACGAGTTCCAAGCACTTCACACCACGCCGCTGACCGCGGCATGATCACTACACCAAGAATGTCCGGGAAACCGGGTCAGGATCCGAAGCCGTAGACGCCGATCGTCATGGTTGTGGGCATTGGACGTTCCCCCGTCTGCCTGCTGCTCGCGTGGACTGGGCCGACGCGAGCAGCAGGAGCGGCAAGGGTCGCCTTACGCGACGGCGGTTCCTTCGAGCTCGACCATCTGGCCGGGGATTGCGAGACGGGTGACCCCGAGCATCGTCGTGGTGGGCGCGACTCCTGCTGCTCCGAGCCGTCCGGCTAGAACGCCGTAGTGCGGGAACAGCGCGTCCACATCGGTGGTGTAGACGTTGAGGCGGACGAGGTTCGCCAGCGACATGCCGGCCTCGGCCAGGACGGCTTCGAGGTTGTCTACCGCGAGGGCGAGCTGGGCTGCGATGTCCCCGTCGTGCTCGGGACGTCCGTCGGTGCTCATCGCGGTCTGCCCCGAGATGTAGAGGGTCCGGGTCTCTCCTGAGATGACCTCGCCCTGGTTGAAGCCCATCTCCAGCGACCACGTCACCGGGTTGACTGCTGTCCGTTCCATTGCCACTCCAATCGTTGCGAATGCGGGCGCCCGGCGATCTGGTGACCACCGTCATCGACGCCCGCATGACCAGCCTTTCAACAAATCACGACACCTTGTGTCGTGATTTTTGATATGAATGAAACTATGCGTGCGGATCGGTTGGTCTCGATGGTGCTGCTGCTGCGCCAACGAGGTCGGATGACCGCGGACGAGCTGGCCGGCGAGCTGGAAGTGTCCGCGCGCACCGTGCTGCGCGACATCGATGCCCTGTCCACGGCCGGTGTCCCGGTGTACGCCGACCGTGGCCGGCGCGGTGGGTTCTCCCTGCTGCCGGGGTTTCGCACCGAGCTGACCGGCCTGAACCACGATGAAGCTCTCGCGCTGCTCACTGCCGGCTCGGGACGCGGCGAGAAGGTCTTCGGCCTCAGCACGGCGCTTGCCTCCGCAATGCGCAAGGTGGTCGACGCGCTGCCCGAAGGGCACCGTGCAAACTTGGACGACGCCGCCCGGCGGTTCCTGGTCGAGCCCGAGACAGACCTGCTCTCCCGGCGACTGACAACCGAGGACATGGCCGACGGGGTGATGAGTGAGGTCCGCCACGCGGTGCTCACCGGGCACAAGCTCCGCTTCGACTACGCCGCCCCCGACAAGAAGCCTCGCTCCCACACTGTCGACCCGATCGGTCTGGTCACGGTCCGCGACAGGACCTATCTGCTGGCTGCCAAGGCCGGTGAGGACCGCACCTACCGGCTGTCGCGGATGCTGACCGCCGAGGAGCTTCCCGAACTGGCAGAACGTCCCGCGCAGGTCGATCTCGACCGCATCTGGGCCGAGCGCAGCGCCCAGTTCCTCTCGGAGAACCACATCCCCGTTCTCGTCAGGGTCGCGCCATCAAGACGAGAAGAACTGCTGAACGCCGCGCGCGCCGTTCGCGCCGAAGAGTCAGAAGCAGATGGCTGGGCCCGACTCGACGTGACCTTCGAGGACCTGCGACACGCCGTATGGGCGATCTGGCAACTCGACACCGCCGCCGAAGTCCTCGCCCCAGACTCGTTGCGCCTGGCGCTCCACGATCGCGCCAAGATCCTCGCAGCCCGGTACGAGATCTCCCGAGGTTAAGTCACCCAGACCTTCAGCAGTCCCGGCCCGCTCCGGGGAGCGGGCGACCGGCCCGCACGAGTTGTCCACCTGCTCCTGCGACCCCTCAATGAAGGGCCCGCTCCGAGGAGCGGGCGACTCGGACTTCCGGCAGGTCCAGATGCGCCCGGCGACGTCACAGTGGGGGTGGCTTTCGGGGAGGGAGTGTTGTCAAGTATGATTGACAGTCCAGCGGTGTTGAGATCTGCGCTCAAGCATGGAGTCGATTCAGCGGACGTTCACCACGCATGGGTCAATGCAGTGCGGTTGGTCGAGTACGAGTACGACGGCGAGGAGCGCCTCCTCGTCATCGGACCGGATCGGCTCGGGCGCCTGCTGGAGCTCGTGGCGGTCCCGGTGACGGAACCGTCGAGGATTATCCACGCCGACCGGCTACGACCGAAGTTCTTCGACTACCTGAGGTGAGGTGAGCACGATGACCGGACCACGGATCGCCATCGAGGAGACGGGCCTCGACCTGATCGACCCTGCCACGCATCCCGCCCGCGATGCCGCCGCGTTTCGGCGGATCGTTGCCGCCCGCGCGGCTCTCGAGCGGGACGAGACGGAGCTGCGGGACGCCGTTGCTGCGGCGCGCGCGGCCGGTGACTCGTGGACGGTCATCGGTGCGGCACTCGGCGTCTCGCGCCAAGCAGCGCAGCAGAGGTTCCGGGACATCTGAGCTGCCCCTTCGGCCATGCTCGACGCATGACGAGCGCCGAGCAGGGGCCCCACCCCGAGATCGTCCTGCGGACGACCGCCTGGAGCGTGCTCCGCGCCGGTGGCGCGGGCGTGCTGCTGTGGACCGCCATCGCGCTCGCCGGTCTCCTCGCGTGGCGGCTGGCGGGGAGCGACGCGGGCCTGCTCGTCGCCCTCGCGGCCGGGTGGTTTGCGGTCGGGACCGGCGTCGCGATGGCCGCCTACCTCGGCTACGTCACGGTCCGCCGCCGGCCGGTCCTCGTTCTCGGCCCCCACGGCGTCACCCTGCGCACGGTGCCTGGCGAGATCCCCTACGACC
>CAKZIH010000082.1 GCA_936931335.1 uncultured Nostocoides sp.
GGCTGGAGATCGTCACCTCCCGCCAGTGGTACATCCGCAACGGCGGGCGCGACGCCGACCTCAACGCCGATCTCATTGCCCGCGGCGACGAGATCGCCTTCCACCCGGGCTTTATGCGCAGCCGCTATCGCAACTGGGTCGCCGGCCTCAATGGCGACTGGCTGGTCTCCCGGCAGCGCTTCTTCGGCATCCCGATCCCGGTCTGGTATCCGCTCGACGACGCCGGCGAGCCGCGCTACGACCAGCCGATCCTGCCCGCGGAATCGGAATTGCCGGTCGACCCGGCCGCCAACCCGCCGGCCGGCTACACCGAGGACCAGCGCGGTATGCCGGGTGGCTTCCTCGGCGATCCCGACGTGCTGGACACCTGGGCCACCTCCTCACTTTCCCCGCAGATCGCCGCCGGCTGGCGCAATGCCGAGGGCACCGGCGAGGACGAGCTCTTCGCCAAGGTCTTCCCGATGGATCTGCGCCCGCAGGCGCACGACATCATCCGCACCTGGCTCTTCGCCACCGTGGTGCGTGCCCACTGGGAGCACGGCGCCGCGCCCTGGTCGAATGCCGCGATCTCCGGGTTCATCCTCGACCCCGAGCGCAAGAAGATGAGCAAGTCCAAGGGCAATGTGGTCACGCCCGAGGATGTGGTCAAGGAGCACTCCGCGGATGCGGTGCGCTACTGGGCGGCCAGCGGCCGGCTGGGGACGGATGCGGCATACGACATTGGGCAGATGAAGGTCGGCCGTCGTCTGGCAATCAAACTGCTCAACGCCAGCAAGTTCGCCCTGAGCTTCGGCGAGCCCGAGCTGGCGGACCGCCAGGGGCTCGCCTCCGTGGTCACCCAGCCACTGGACCGGGCGATGCTCGCCGCGCTCGCCGACGTGGTCAAGGCCGCCACCCAGGGCTTCGAGAACTGGGACTACACCCGCAGCCTGCAGGACACCGAGACCTTCTTCTGGACCTTCTGCGACGACTACATCGAGCTGGTCAAGGAGCGTGCGCACGCCGGTGACGCCTCCGCCCGGGCCGCACTGCGTCTGGCGCTCTCGGTGCTGCTGCGCCTGCTCGCGCCCTTCCTCCCCTATGCCACCGAGGAGGTCTGGTCCTGGTGGCAGCAGGGCTCGGTGCACCGCAGCACCTGGCCGACCGCGGAGGAACTCGCCCTCGGTCAGGCCGGGGATCCCGCAGTCCTGGACGCCGTCGGGCGAGTGCTCGGCCAGGTGCGTAAGGCGAAGTCCGAAGCCAAGGTCGGGATGAAGACGGAGATCTGCGCGATCACCGTCGCCGGCCCGGATTCCGTTGTCGCCCAAGTGAAGTCGGGCGCCGACGACCTGCGCGCCGCGGGCCGCATCAGCGCCGAGATCGCCTATGCCGAGGCCCCCGAGCTCACCGTCTCCGGCATCTCCCTCACCACCCCCAACCCCGCCTGACGTCCCCGTCTGATGTCCCTCGTCCGATGTCCCTCGCCTAACCCGCCCCGAAAGGCCGCTCGCTCGTGCCCGCGACCCGCTCGTTCAGCCCGACTGTCCACCCGAATGTCCGCTTCCTCGCCTCCGCCGCCGCGGTGGCGGTCGCGCTGGCGGTTGCTACCAACACCGTGACCGGCAGCGCCCCGGTCGCCGCCGCAGAACCCGCATCAAAAGCCGCGACCTCCAAGCCGGTGACCTACGAGCTGTTGGCCGGGATGTTTGGCACCAGCGGGATCGGTGACCGGGCCACCGTCGAGGCGGGCCTGAACTCGCTCAACAGCCAGATGTACAAGGGCCAGATCACCAATGCCTCTCGCAAGGCCGCGTTCCTGGCCACCCTCGTCAGTGAGTCGGCCATGCTGTACAACGCGGATGAGCGCGGGTCGACCGCGCGGTACCGGGGCCGCGGCTACATCCAGCTCACCGGCGACTTCAACTATCGGGACGCCGGCCGCTACCTTGGCGTCGACCTGCTGTCCGCCCCGAACAAGGCCAAGACCCTCCAGTACAGCGCGGCAATCGCCCGGTGGTACTGGACCGTCGCCCGCACCACCACCAATTCCTGCGCCGACGCCCATGACATGAACTGCGTCAACCGCAATATCGGCTTCGCTTGGAGCTACGAGGAAGCCACCCGCCGCTGCGACCGCTTCAAGGCGGCATACCGCAAGCTCACCGGGGCCAACCCGGCCAACACCATCTGCTACCCCGCCCGGCTGCCCAAGACCGGCGACCGCGCCTGGTATCAGGACCGCGCGCAGGACTGACTCTCAGGCCGGCGCGGCCGCCGGCGCCCACTCCCGGGCGCGGGCGCGCACCTGCCCCTGCGGTTCCACGCTGAACCACGGCACATCCCACCCGGCCAGTGCCACCCGGCGGTCGGTGAAGGCCGCCCGGGTGAGTTCGGTGACGGTGCCCGCCGCGGGGTCGTAGACCTCGAGATTGCCGTCCCCGCGATCGGGCAGGATGAGCAGGACATGACGCGGGAGGCGGGGGTCGCCGACATACAGTAGCGCCGGCTCACCGTCGGCGACCACGGCCAACAGCCGGTCGAAATGCTCCCCCAACCCCTCCTGCCTCAGGTGTCGCACCAGTTCGACCCGGTATGTCGTATCCCGCCGCGCCGCCCCGAACTCCAGTTCCTTCTTGGCGCCCCAGGGCGGGGTGCCAAGCCGCCGCGGCCAGGGCAGGTTGAGGCGATGGCCAGCGGCAAACAGGCCATTGGTGCGTCGGTGCACCACGCGTTCGTATGCCGCGAACCTCGCCCCCACCGTCGGGCCGGCGACCAGTCCGCGGCTGGGGTTGTCCCCGGTGCGGATCCATTGGGCGAAGATCGGGTCGACCAGCATCCGCGCCACCGTCAGGCAGGCCGAGCCGCAGGTCACCTGGCTCTGCTGCTGGGGCGCGCTATCTCCCGCGTGGAGCCGAAATGGGGCCGACATGACGCCCATCCTTGCGTCTGCCCCGGGAGCGCCACAATGCCCGGACCGTAACCCGATATCCGCAGCCCTACGGCGCGGGTCACCCGGCCCGGCACTAGGCGGAGCGCTTGCGGGGGGCCCGCTTGCGCGGCGGGGTGACCTCGTCTTGGCGCACGATCGTCGGCAGGACGTTGTCGCGCACGGTTTCCCGGCTGACGACGACCCGAGCGATGTCGTCATGGCTGGGCACATCGAACATCACCGGCATCAGGACTTCCTCCATGATCGCCCGCAGCCCGCGTGCGCCGGTGCCCCGCTTGAGCGCCTGCTCGGCGATCGCCTCGAGCGCCTCGTCGGTGAATTCCAGCTCCACCCCGTCGAGCTCGAACATCTTGGCGTACTGCTTGATCAGCGCATTGCGCGGCTCGGACAGGATGCGCACCAGCGCCTCCTGATCCAGCGGAGCCACCGTGGTGATCACCGGGAGCCGGCCGATGAACTCGGGGATCAGCCCGAACTTCATCAGATCCTCGGGCATCACCTCAACGATCGAGTCGGCCAGGTCCTTGGGGGTATGCAGTTCGGAGCCGAACCCCAGGCCCTTCTTGCCATTGCGGGACTCGATGAGCTTCTCCAGCCCCGCGAACGCCCCGCCAACGATGAAGAGCACATTGGTGGTGTCGATCTGGATGAATTCCTGGTGAGGGTGCTTGCGCCCACCCTGCGGCGGCACGCTCGCGGTGGTGCCCTCGAGGATCTTCAGCAGCGCCTGCTGCACACCCTCACCGGAGACATCGCGGGTGATCGACGGGTTTTCGCTCTTGCGGGCGATCTTGTCGATCTCGTCGATATAGACGATCCCGGTCTCGGCCTTCTTGACGTCGTAGTCGGCCGCCTGGATGAGCTTGAGCAGGATGT
>CAKZIH010000083.1 GCA_936931335.1 uncultured Nostocoides sp.
CCTCGACGCCGAGGGCGCCTTGGCGACCGCGCGCGAGGGCGACGAGCGCCGCGCCCGCGGCGAGCAACTGGCCCCGCTGGCCGGCGTGCCCATTGCCGTCAAGGATGTGATGACGACCAAGGGCCTGCCGACGACCTGCGGCAGCCGCATGCTCGAGGGCTGGGTGCCGCCATACGACAGCACGGTGGTCGAGCGCCTCAAGGCCGCCGGTATGCCGATCCTGGGCAAGACCAATATGGACGAGTTCGCCATGGGCTCATCTACCGAGCACTCGGCATACGGGCCCTCGCACAATCCCTGGGACCTGACGCGAATCCCTGGCGGCTCTGGCGGCGGCTCCTCGGCCGTGCTGGCCAGCTTCCAGGCGCCGCTGGCCACCGGGACCGACACCGGCGGCTCGATCCGCCAGCCGGCCTCGGTCACCGGCACCGTCGGCGTCAAGCCGACCTATGGCGCGGTCTCCCGCTACGGCCTGGTGGCTCTGGCTAGTTCCCTGGACCAGGCCGGCCCGTGCGCCCGGACCGTCCTGGACACCGCCCTGCTGCACGAGGTGATGGCCGGTCACGACCCGCGCGACTCCACCTCCATCGACGCGCCCGTGCCGCCGGTGGTCGAGGCCGCTCGCCGCGCGGATGTCTACGGGATGCGGATCGGCATCGTCAAGGAACTGACCGGCGAGGGTTTCCAGGCCGGAGTGCAGCAGCGCTTCGACGAGTCGGTGCAGCATCTGGTGGATGCGGGCGCCGAAGTGGTCGAGGTGTCCTGCCCGAACTTCGTGCACGCCCTGGCGGCCTACTACCTGATCCTGCCCAGCGAGGCATCCAGCAACCTGGCCAAGTTCGACGCGATGCGCTACGGCCTGCGGGTCGGTCCGCGCGATGTCGCCAACCCCAGCGCCGAACAGGTGATGGCCGCCAGCCGCGACGCCGGCTTCGGCGCCGAGGTCAAGCGCCGCATCATGCTGGGCACCTATGCCCTCTCCAGCGGCTACTACGACGCCTATTACGGCTCGGCGCAGAAGGTCCGCCGCCTCATCGCCGACGACTTCACGGCCGCCTTCGAAAAGGCCGATGTGCTGGTCTCGCCGACCACGCCGACCACGGCATTCCCGTTGGGGGAGAAGCTCTCCGATCCGCTGTCCATGTATATGCAGGACATCGCCACCATCCCGGCGAACCTCGCCGGCGTCCCCGGTATGTCGCTACCCAGCGGCCTGGCGCCGGAGGACGGCCTGCCCGTCGGCTTCCAGATCCTCGCCCCGGCAATGGCCGATGACCGCCTGTATGCCGTGGGCGCCGCCCTGGAGGCCCGCCTGCTGGCCCAGTGGGGTGGCCCGCTGCTGGCCGGCGTCCCCGACCTGACGACGATGACGACCGCGGAGGCCGCGCGATGACGACCCGCACGCCCGAGGCGACGCTCTCCTTCGAGGAGGCGCTCGCGAGTTTTGACCCGGCGCTGGGCCTGGAGGTCCACGTCGAACTCAACACCGCAACCAAGATGTTCTGCGGGTGCGCGACCGGTTTCGGCGCCGAGCCGAACACGCAGGTTTGCCCGGTCTGCCTCGGCCTGCCCGGGGCGCTGCCGGTAGTCAACGCGGTGGCGGTGGAGTCCGCCGTCCGGATCGGCCTGGCGCTCAACTGCCAGATCGCCACCTGGTGCCGCTTCGCGCGCAAGAATTACTTCTATCCGGACATGCCCAAGAACTTCCAGACCAGCCAGTATGACGAGCCGATCGCCTTCGACGGCCACCTGGATGTGGAACTTGAGGACGGCACGAGCTACCGGGTCGAGATCGAGCGGGCGCACATGGAGGAGGACACCGGCAAGTCCACCCACGTCGGCGGCGCGACCGGCCGCATCCACGGCGCCACGCACTCCCTGGTCGACTACAACCGCGCCGGTATCCCGCTCATCGAGATCGTCACCCGGCCGATGCTCGGCGCGGGGGAGCGGGCCCCGGAGATCGCCCGGGCGTATGTCGCCACCCTGCGCGATTTGCTTGCCGGACTTGGCGTTTCGGACGTCAAGATGGAGCAGGGGTCGATGCGCTGCGATGTGAACCTGTCGCTGGCACCCAAGGGTGGCGACAAGCTCGGTACCCGCAGCGAGACCAAGAATGTCAACTCGCTGCGCTCCGTGGAGCGTGCGGTCCGCTACGAGATCGGCCGGCACGCGGCGATCCTGAGCACCGGTGGCGCCGTGGTCCAAGAGACCCGCCACTGGCACGAGGACACCGGCATCACCACCTCCGGCCGGGAGAAGTCCGACGCCGAGGACTACCGCTATTTCCCCGAGCCCGACCTGGTGCCGGTGGCGCCGGATGCGGCCTGGGTGGAGTCCCTGCGCGCCGCCCTGCCCGAGCCCCCGGCCGCCCGGCGCAAGCGCCTCCAGGCGGACTGGGGTTATAGCGACCTGGAGATGCGCGATGTGGTCAACGCGGGGCTGCTGGACCTGATCGAGCAGACCGTGGGCGCTGGGGCGAGCCCCGCCGGAGCCCGCAAGTGGTGGTCCGGGGAGATCGCGCGCCGGGCCAACGCCGAAGGCCTGACCGTGCCCGCGTATGCCGCCGACCTCGGCGTCACCCCCGCCGCGGTCGTGGAACTGGAGGGTCTGGTCACCGGTGGCCGGCTGAACGACGCCATGGCCCGCCAGGTATGGGAGGGCGTGCTCGCTGGCGAGGGTGGCCCGACCGCGGTCGCCGATGCCCGTGGCCTGGAGTTGGTCTCGGACAGCGGCGCCCTGGAGGCCGCCGTCGATGCGGTCATCGCCGGCAATCCCGATGTGGCACAGAAGATCCGGGACGGCAAGGTGGCCGCCGCCGGTGCGCTCATCGGCCAGGTCATGAAGCAGCTCAAGGGCCAGGGTGACGCCGCTGCCGTGCGCGAGCTGATCCTCAGCAAGCTGCAGGGCTGACGCCGACTGACCTCAGGCGCCGACTCACGTCAGGCGCCAACTCTCCTCAGTCGGCGACTCACCCCAGAAGTCACACTCAGGCGGGCCGGACCCACCCCGGCCGGTCGGACACAACTAAGCCGGGCCCCGCGCGATGTGCGGGGCCCGGCCATGTTGTCGGATCAGGTGCTGTGGTGTCGGATCGGGTGGGGTCAGCGACGCCCGCCGCCGAGCAGCGAGCCGAGGATGTCCATCAGGCCGCCACCGTTGTCCTGCTGCTGCGGCTGCGGGGTCCGGCTGGAGCGGCTGTTGGCCGCCCCGCCGAGCACGTCGCGCAGGATCGAGTCGAGGCCGGCCTGGGTGCCCGGGCCGGGCTGGTTCGCCGACGGCGTCTGGCGCGTCGAGTCCTGTGGGAAGGCGTCACGCTCCTGGGCGCGCGGGGCCTGCTGGCCGGAGTGGCCGCCGCCGAGCACCTGGCCGAGGATGTCGCCCAGGCCGCCACCGCCCAGCCCGCCACCACCGAGGCCGCCGCCGCCACCCAAGCCGCCACCGGAGGCGCCGCCAGCGCGGTTGGTCATCTGCTTCATGACATAGGACATGACGATCGGGGCGAGGATGGGCAGCAGACGCCGGAAGAGGGAGCCCCCGAGGCCGCCGGCCGCGCCATACGAGCCCAACTGGTTGTAGACGGCATCGGTCTGGTTGCCGAAGATATGCTGCGCGATCACCTCACCGTCGCGGGCGTCGACGGAGTTCACGTCCACGCCGCCGTCCAGCAGGCCCGGGTCGTGCTGGCCGAGCGCCTGGAGGATGGACTGCGCGCCGGCCGGGTCCTGGGAATTGGCGTCCAGACCACCGAAGAGCGCGGGCAGCGCGGCCGCTGCGGCCTGCTCCACCTGCTCCGGCTCGGCGCCCACCTGAGCAGCCAACTGGTTCATGTCCAGGCTGGCGAGAATGTCGTCGACGGCGTTCTGCATGGGGTGCTTCCTCCTTCATACGCCCCGAAGGGCGCGGGCCGGGACGCCTCGTGCGTCCCGGTCTGGCATGGCTCAAGGTAGCAATCCGAGCGGCAAATTCGGCCGCACACACCCGTGCGGATCCGGCGTGGGGGCGGCATGCTAAGGCGATGACCACGGCAGCCATGGACCGGACCCTGATCCTCCTGCGGCACGCGAAGGCCCAAGAAGGCGGCGCCCGCGACCACGACCGGGAACTCACCGCTCGCGGTCAGCGTGACGCCCGGGCCGCCGGGGCCTGGCTACACCAGCAGTCCTATGGCATCGACGAGGTGCTCTGCTCCACGGCGGAGCGGGCCCGGCAGACCGCCCAGGGGGTCTGGGACGGCGGGTGCGCCGAGGCGGACGTCCGTTACGAGAACCGGATCTACGAGGCGCAGCCGGAGGCCCTGCTGCAGGTGCTGCGCGAAGCCGACGAGGACGCTCAGGTAGTCATGCTCGTCGGGCACTCTCCCGGCATACCGACGCTGGCGAGTCTGCTCGCCGACGGTGAGGGCAAGCGGGGCGCGCATGAGGCGCTCGCGCAGGGTTATCCCACCGCCGGGATCGCGGTGCTCAGCTTCCAAGGCCATTGGGCCGACCTGGCTTTTGGCGCGGCGGCCTTGGAGCGATTCGAGGTCGCCCGCGACGCCTGAGTGAGCCACCTGATGCGCAGATGAGCGATCCGGGTTAGCGTGCGGTCTGCGGCCCATCTCCTGGGCCACTGAGCAGCAGATTCGGGAAGGGAACTGCGTGATTCCAATGGCTCGACGGCGAGTCCTCACGGCGGGAGCGGCGATTGCCGCGCTGCCGGCAGGGATGCTCGCCACCGCTACCACCTCGACGGCCGCCCCCAGCGACACCGGCACGAGCGTGTACCTCGTTATGACCGCCCAGGAGCCCCTGGCCAGCTATGAGGGCGGGGTGTCCGGCTTCGCCCGCACCCGTCCCGCGGACGGCCAGCGTCTGGACACCCGCTCGGCCAATGCCCGCTCGTATGCCGCGCACCTGGTCGCCACCCATGACGCCGCCCTGCGCGCCGTCGGTGCCCCCACCAGCGCCAAGCGCACCGATTACACCGTGGCGCTGAACGGCTTCAGTGCGTCCCTGACCGCAGCCCAGGCCGACGCCCTGGCCAAGGCGCCGGGGGTGGCCCACGTGTGGAAGGACGAGCAGCGCTTCGCCGACACGGTGACCACTCCCGACTTCCTCGGCCTGACCGGCACCGCCGGCGTGTGGAACCAGAAGTTCAAGGGGTCCGCCAAGGCCGGCGCCGGCGTTATCGTCGGTGATTTGGACTCCGGCATCTGGCCGGAGAACCCCTCCTTCGCCCCCCTGCCGACGCCGGCCGTCGGCCAGGCGCTCGTGGACAGCAAGTGGAAGGGCACCTGCGCCTCCGGTGAAGAAGAGCCGGTCCCGTGCAACAACAAGCTCATCGGTGCCCGCTACTACACCCAGGGCAACACCGTCCAGGACTTCGAGTTCCGCTCGCCGCGTGACTACAACGGGCACGGCAGCCACACTGCCGGCACCGCGGCCGGCAACTATGGCGTGCAGGCGGAGATCAACGGAGCCCCGGTCGGCAAGGCCTCGGGCATGGCCCCGGCCGCTCGGCTCGCGGCATACAAGGTGCTCTGGGCGACTCCCGACGGGCGCGCCTCCGGCAGCACCGAGGGCATCGTCGCCGCGATCAACGACGCGGTCGCCGACGGCGTCGACGTGATCAACTACTCGATCTCCGGTTCCCGCACGTATGTGGTGAGCCCCGACGAGCTGGCCTTCCTCGGCGCCGCCAACGCCGGTGTTTTCGTCTCCACCAGCGCCGGCAATGACGGCGACACGGTGGGCAAGAGCAGCGTCGCGCACAACTCGCCGTGGACCATGACCGTCGCCGCAAGCACCCACGATCGCGGCAACACCAACAGTGTCACCCTCGGCAATGGCCAGACGTACCCGGGTGTCGGCGTCTCCACGACTGGTGCCGGACCGGCCCCGCTCATCGACGCCTCGCAGGCCGCCGCGGCCGGGGCCGACCCGACCCAGGCGCAACTGTGCTACTCCTCCGCCGACGGCGGACTGGCGCTCGACCCGGCCAAGGTCGCCGGCAAGATCGTGGTCTGCACCCGTGGGGCCACCGCGCGCACCAACAAGAGCCTGGCGGTCAAGGAGGCCGGTGGCATCGGGATGATCCTGATCAACACCTCCGACGCCCAGTCGCTCAATGGTGACTTCCACAGCATCCCTACCAGCCACGTCAACGCCACCGAGGGCGCAGCGATCAAGGACTATGCGCTGACCGCGGCGAACCCGACCGCCACCATCAGCCCCGTTAATGCCGCCAAGGTCCGCGCACCCGAGATGGCCGGCTTCTCCTCCTGGGGCCCGGCGACGGCCGGCAATGGCGACCTGCTCAAGCCCGACATCACCGCCCCCGGCGTGGACATCATCGCGGCGGTGTCCCCGGCCGGTGACGGCGGCGGCAATATGTTCAACGCCTTGTCCGGCACCTCGATGTCGGCACCGCACATCTCCGGTCTGGCCGCCCTGATGATCCAGAAGTACCCGGGCTGGTCCGTGGGCTGGCTGAAGTCGGCCATGATGACCACGGCGACCACCCTGGACAACCAGGGCAAGCCGATCCAGCGGGCCGGGCACGATGCCACCCCGATCGACTACGGCAATGGCCACGTCGTACCCAAGAAGATGTTCGACCCGGGCCTGATCTACGGCAATGCCGCGAGCGAATGGCACAAGTACGCCTGCTCCATCGGCCAGATGCAGTTGGTCACCCAGGCGTGGTTCTGTAAGGGCCAGCCGGTCATCGACCCCAGTGACATGAACTACGCCAGCATCGCCGTCAACGGCCTCGCGGGTTCGCAGACCGTCACCCGGACGCTGACCAATGCCACCGCGACCTCGAGCACCTATCGCGCCACGGTCAACGTGCCCGGCTTCACGGCCAAGGTCAGCGCGCCGTCGCTGAGCTTCGGACCGCGTCAGTCGCGCACCTTCAAGGTCACCTTCACCCGCACCACCGCGGCGCTGGGCGAGTGGGCCTACGGATCCCTGGTCTGGAAGGACGCCAAGGGTCACTCGGTCCGCAGCTCGATCGCGCTGCGCCCGGTGGCCGCGGACACCCCGGTGGAGATCACCGGCCGTGGGACCTCCGGCTCCACCACGGTGACCGTCAAGCCCGGTTTCACCGGCACGCTCAACGCCGATGTCGCCGGTCTGAACCCGGCCACCGTGGACACCCTGCCCACGGCCAAGGGCAGCGCCTCCACGGCAACGGTGACCATCCCCGCCGGCACCAAGGTGGCCCGGTTCGCGACCTATGACGCGGACTACCCGGCCAACACGGATGTCGACCTGGTGGTCCGCAAGAATGGCGCTCAGGTGGGCACCTCCGGTGGGGCCACGGCCGAGGAGTCGGTGACCCTGCAGGGCGACGATCTGGGCGGCACCTACACGGTGCAGGCGACCTACTTCTCGGGTGCCGGCGCCAGCCTGGATATCGCGGTGAACAGCTTCGCGGTCGGGACCACTGCCGCGGGCAACTTCACGGCGACCCCGGCCAGCCAGCCTGTCACCATCGGCAAGCCGGTCCCGGTCAAGCTCGCCTGGTCCGGCCTCACCGCCGGCCAGCGCTACCTCGGCACCGTCGACTGGACCGACGGCACCAGCAGCGTGGGACGCACCCTGGTGAGCATCCTCAAGTAGGCGGCCACCCGGCATACCGCACTATCCCCGGCTCACCTCTGGTGGGCCGGGGATAGTGCATTGTCACCGGGGTTATGGGTCATAGACAAGGACGGACCGGAAACTGTTCTACGACCACCTATCGGGCAAGATCTCCAAGGGGGAGTTCCCGACGCGCAGGACGTCCGGACTGAGAGGTAGGCCGAGATCAGATGGGACCGTTCACCCGCAGGACGCCGCGTGACACGAACGCCCTGTACGCGGCAGTGACGCACGGCACTTTCACCGAGATGGAGCAGGTCTACGAGCCGGCATGGGTGAACTATGAGTTCGAGTCCGGCACGCCGCTCACTTTGGCTCTGACGAACAAGGACACGGACCAGCGAGTCGCCCATCGCGAACCGGCTCCTCGATGACGGCGCCGACGTGAGGACTGGGCAGCCGCTGCACGTCCTGCTTGGCCGCAACCAGCACGACTTCACGGCTGAGGCGCCGCTGCTTGCACGGATTTTCGATCAGGGTGCGGACGTCAACGAGGTCATGAAGAAGTTCGGCACCCCGCTGGAGACCATCGCCGCGAAGTTCAAGTTCAGCGACGTCGAACTCGAGCCGTTCTACGACATTCTCCTCGCACGTCCCGACCTGGATCTGCTCGAGCAGTGCCTG
>CAKZIH010000084.1 GCA_936931335.1 uncultured Nostocoides sp.
CGAACCGCCGCGCAGCCGGGTGGTGCTCGGCACCCTGCTCTTCATCGCCGGCTTCAGCGTGGTCTATGTGCTCGCCGCGGTCTTCGTCACCGGCGTGGGCCGGGTCTTCGCGACTCATCAAGACCTGCTCACCCGGATCGGTGGCGCCATCGTCATCGTGATGGCGCTGGTCTTCCTCGGGGTCGGCGGGCAACGCACCTTCGCGCCACGCTGGCGGCCGCGGATGGGCCTGGCCGGGGCACCCGCGCTCGGCGCGGTCTTCGGCATCGGGTGGACCCCGTGCGCCGGCCCCACGCTCGGCACGGTGCTGGCGATGGCCACGGCCAGCGAACCGGCGCTGGGGCGCGCGCTGGCGCTGGTAGCGGCATACTGCCTCGGGCTCGGGCTGCCCTTCCTCGCGCTGGCGACGGCCTGGGAACGCGCGGGCCGGTTCAACGGCTTCCTGCGCCGGCACAGCCGGGCCATCCACCTGGCCGGCGGCCTGCTGCTGCTCGCCGTCGGGGTGCTGCTGCTGACTGGGGCCTGGAGCGCGATCATGGACTGGCTTTATGCCCACGCCATCGGCGGCTTCAAGGTCATCCTGTGAGTTCCGCGGCCGCTCCCGCCCAGACCACGGCCGAGCCGAGGGCCGACCGGGGCCGAATAAACCAGCCGCGCCTGGGTCCGATCGGCTGGGCGCGCTGGGCCTGGCGCAATCTGACCAGCATGCGCACCGCGCTGCTGCTCCTGCTGCTGCTCGCGGTGGCGGCGCTGCCCGGTTCCATCTGGCCACAACGCTCCATCAATGCCTCGCGCACCGCGGACTACCTCGACGCCCATCCCACCCTCGGCCCGATCCTCGACCGGCTCGGCTTCTTCGAGGTCTATGCCACGCCCTGGTTCTCCGCGATCTACCTCTTGCTACTGGTCAGCCTGGTCGGTTGCATCATCCCGCGCACCCGGATCCACCTGCGTCACCTACGCGCCCGCCCGCCGCGGGTGCCCGCGAACCTGAGCCGGCTGCCGGCATATGCGGTCCGCGAGGTCCCCAGCGAACCGGACGCCGCCCTGGCCGCCGTGCGCGCCGGCCTGGGCCGGCGCTACCGGGTGGATGTGCGCGACGGCCATACCCTCTCGGCGGAAACCGGTTATGCCAAGGAAACCGGCAATCTGCTCTTCCACCTGGCGCTGGTCGGGGTGATCGTCGGGGTCGGAGTCGGCCACATCTGGGGGTGGAAGGGCGATGTCATCGTCCCGGTCGGCGGGAGTTTTGCCGATACGGTGATCAGCTACGACACCATCCAGCCTGGACCGCGGGTGGACACCGCGAAACTGCCGCCCTTTTCCCTCACGCTGGACCGCTTCGATGCGGTCTTCGAGGACACGGTGACCGGGGACGGCCAGTTCGGCCAGCCGCGCGATTTCACGGCATACCTGCGCACCACCGACCATCCCGGGGCCCCGGAGCGGGCGCGGGTGCTCAAGGTCAACCATCCGGTGGAACTGGATGGGGCGGCGATCTTCCTGCTGGGCAATGGCTATGCCGCCGATGTCACGGTCAAGGACTCCCGCGGCCAGGTGGTCTATGACGGGCCGACCGTGTTCCTCGCGCGCGACAACAACTACACCTCGGCCGGGGCGATCAAGGTGCCCGGCGCGCAGCCCAAGGAACTCGGCTTCTTCGGCAATCTGCTGCCCACCGGGGTGATCACCAAGGACCAGGGCCCGATCTCGGTCTTCCCCGACGCCCGCGACCCGGCGCTCGCGCTCGGCCTGTATGAGGGGGAGCTCACCCCCGGCGGTGTGTCCGGCTCGGTTTACACCCTCAACACCGAGCAGATGACCCAGGTCAAGGGCACGGACGGGGACGCGCTACGGATCTGGCTCAAGCCGGGCCAGACCGTGGAATTGCCCGGGGATCGCGGGTCCATCACCTTCAATGAGGTCACCCGCTGGGCGGGCCTGTCGATCCGTCACGATCCCGCCAAGAACCTGACGCTCGGCTCGGCGCTGCTGGCCCTCGGCGGGCTGATCACCACGCTGTTGCTCAAGCGCCGGCGGGTCTTCGCGCGGGTCACCGCGCTGCCGGACGGCGGATCCCGGGTGGAGCTGGGCGGCTTGGCCAAGGGCGACGATCCCGGTCTGCACGAACAGCTCGAGCGGCTGGCTGGCCGGATTCACTAGCGGGTTGCGTGCTGCCTGAGTCGGTGGCTGTCGCGTGCCCGGTGGTTGTAGGGTGCCCCGGAGCTGTCGGGGGCGCGTGAGAGGATCGAATGGTGACGCGCGAACTTCTCGAGCAGTACTCGCTGATCAGCCTGTACTCGGCGCTGGCCGTACTGACGCTGGCGATGCTTGGCTTCATCCTCTATCTCGCCCGCTCTGCGGCCGCCGACAGTGAGCGGCCCGCGAGCGCGCCGCAGCGTGCTGAGGAGTTGGTCTCGGCCGGGGCTCGCCCAGGTGTGCAAGCAGCCGGTATGGCCGTGCCCGCTTCGAGTTCGCCGGATTTGGGTGCGGGAGAACGGCATACGGCCCCGGCCAAGGCACGCAAGGCGGCCGGACCGGCGCGCATGCTGACCTGGCTGGCGATGCTGCTGGTCGGTGCGTCCATCGTGTTGCGTGGGGCGTCGGTGCACCGGGCGCCGTTGGGCAATCTGCACGAGTTCATCGCCGCGGCCTCCTTCGTCGTGCTGCTCGGCTTCTGCCTGTGGACGCTCTCGCGCAATGTCGACTGGCTCGGCGCCTTCGTCACCGCGCCGGTGCTGCTCATGCTGGGCTCGGCGACCACCTTCTGGTACACCGAGGCCGCGCAGTTGCTGCCCTCGCTGCGCTCCTCCTGGCTGGTCATCCACGTCACCGTGGCCACGATCTCGGTCGGCGTCTTCACCCTGGCCGCGATGGTCTCGCTCGCCTATCTGCTCATCGATCGTGCCGAACGCAATCCGGAGCAGCACGATGGCTTCGCCGCCCGGCTGCGGCGGATCGTGCCCGGCGCGGCCGAACTCGAGCGCCTCGGCTACGGGCTGCACGTGATCGCCTTCCCGCTATGGACCTTCACCCTGATCGCCGGCGCGATCTGGGCGCGGCAAGCCTGGGCGTCCTACTGGAACTGGGACCCCAAGGAAGTCTGGACATTCATCATCTGGGTCGTCTACGCGGCATACCTGCACGCCCGGGCGACCACCGGCATCTCCCGGCAGCGAGCGACGTATATCGCGCTCGCCGGCTTCGTCTGCATCCTGCTCAACTACTCGGTGGTCAATATGTACTTCGTCGGCCAGCACAGCTACTCGGGGTTGTGAGCTGTGGTCCGTTACACGCTGCTGCGCATCCTCATCTTCTTCGGCTGCATCGGCCTGCTCTGGCTGGTCGGCCTGCGTTCGGTGGACCAGCGGCCCTGGCTGTTGGTCGGCGCCGCGGTGCTCTCCACCGCGCTCTCCTATCTGGCGCTGACGCCCTTTCGGGAGGAAGCGATGGGCGGGGTGGCGCAGCGCGCCGAGGCGCGGCTGGCCGCCCGCCGTGCCGCGCGGGGACGCGATGAGGACGTGGAAGACCAACTGACCGGCGAGGCCGACTACCGCTGAGGCTGGCTCCCGCTGAGCGGTGCGTGCGCCGAGCGGGGCCTCAGGCCAGGGCCAGACCGACGGCGAGCAGCGTCGACCAGACGAGCTGGGTGGCCCCGGTCCCGGCGAGCACCGGGATGAGTTCGCGGCCGGTGGCTCCGCGCCATACCCGCAGGGCCTGTACGGCGCCCAGCGGAAGCGCGATCAGGCTCAGCAGCGCCCACGGGGCGGACAGCGCCGCGAGCCCGCCGCAGACGAATGCGCTGGCCACCAGCGCGACATACAGGATCCGGGTGCGGGCATCGCCCAGGCGCACGGCGAGAGTGTGCTTGCCGGTGACCGCATCGCCCTCCCGGTCGCGCAGGTTGTTGGCGACCAGGATCGCGCTGGCCAGCGCGCCGACGCCGAGCGCGCCCAAGACGCCGAGGCCGGTGAGCCGGTGCGTCTGGGGGTAGAGCGTCCCGAGGGTCGCCACCAGGCCGAAGAAAACGAAGACGAAGATCTCACCGAGCCCGCTGTAGCCGTATGGCCGGGATCCCCCCGTGTAGAACCAGGCCGCGAGCACGCACAGCGCGCCGACGAGGACCAGCCACAGGGTCCCGGCGAGCGCGCAGAGCGCCAGGCCGGCGAGCCCGGCCAGGCCGAAGCTGAGGAAGGCCATCAGCTTGACATTGCGCGCCGGCGCGAGCCGCTGGCCGACCAAGCGCACCGGCCCGACCCGCTCGGCGTCGGTGCCGCGGATGCCGTCGGAGTAGTCATTGGCGTAGTTGACGCCTACCTGCAGGGCGAGGGAGACCACCAGCGCGAGCAGGGCCAGGCCCAGGTCGGTGTGGTCGATGGCGGCGGCGGCGCCGGTGCCCACGAGCACGGGAGCGACGGCGGCGGGCAGGGTGCGCGGACGGGCGCCCGCGATCCACTGAGCAGTGGTGGCCATATCGGTGGAAAGCGTCCTATCGGGTGGGGCTACAGCCCACGCAGGAAGTCGGGGTCGTCGTCCGGGCCCTTCGGGCCGCTGGGGCGGTTCGGGCCCGGCGGCCGGGTGCGTGGGCGGTCGCTGGGAGCGGAACGCCCGGGCAGCGTCGGGCCGCTCGGGCGACCCGCGAGCCACCAGCCGGCCGAGCCGACGAACGGGAAGAGCAGGATGACGAACACCCATACCAACTTTGGCAGCCCACGCACCTGCTCATCCGGCGTCTGCACGCAGTCGACGAGGGAGTAGATCGCCACGACCAGGGCGAGCAGCCCGGGCAGGAAGCGCAACATCCGCCTATTGTCCCACCCACGCGGCGATGGCCCGGCGGTCGGGTTTGCCGGGGCCGCGTTCGGGCAGGGCGTCGGTATGCCGCAGCCGCCGTGGCAGGGCGTATGCCGGCAGGTCCGCACGCAATCGCTCGCGGACGTCGGCCAGGTCGAGTTCGGGTGCGCCGACCAGGACCACCGCGATCACCTGGCCCCATTCGGGGTCCGGGATGCCGACCGCGGCGGCGGCGTGCAGGCGCGGGTATGCGGCCAGGAGCGCGTCCTCGACGATCCGCGGGTGGACTTTGAGAGCGCCGGTGACGATCACATCGTCGGCCCGGCCGAGCACCTGCAGGCGCCCGTCGGGCAGCCTGGCACCGAGATCGTCGGTCCGTAGCCACCGGCTCCCGTCCGGGTCCGTCTCGAAAGCCGCCGCCGCGGGCGGGTCGCCGAGATAGCCCGCGGCGAGGGTGGCCCCGCCGAGTCGGATGCGGCCCTCATCGGTCAACTCGACCCGGGCGCCGGGCAGGGGGCGGCCGTCATAGATGCAGCCGCCGGCCGTCTCGCTCATCCCGTATGTGGTGACCAGGCGCACCCCGCTCGCGTCAGCCCGGGCGCGCAACGCGGGGGAGAGGGCGGCGCCGCCGACGAGCACCGCGGCATACCGGCGCAGGGCGGTGAGCCCGCTCGGCTCCTCGAGCAGGCGGGTGAGCTGGGTGGGCACCAGCGAGGTGTAGGCGCGCTGCTCGCTCAGGCGCGCGGTGGCCGCCGCGAAGGCCTCGCTGGTGAACCCGGCGGCGCGATCCAGCACCACCGGCTGGGTGCCGGCGAGCACCGAACGCAGCAGCACCTGCATGCCGGCGATGTGGTGGGCGGGCACGGCGAGCAGCCACTGGCCGGGGCCGCCGAGCACCTCCTCGGTGCCGGCGGCACTGGCGCGCAGCGCGGGGGCGGTGAGCAGGGCGAGCTTGGCGACGCCGGTGGAACCGGAGGTCCCGACCACCAGCGCCAGCTCCGGCGGCAGGGCGTCGCTCTGGTGGGCCGGCAGCGATGGGGGGTCCCCGACATACGGGTGGATCGGCGCGTTGCCGGCAAGGGCTGCAAGCAGGACAGGCGTTATCGCAAGCGGGTCGGTGACATCGAGCAGGCGGATGGCCGCCGGCCGCGGGCGGTTCAGGCCTGGTCCTCGATCGTGTCGACCAGTTGCGGGGCGTCGTCGAAGAGCATCACCAGGTAGCCCTCGCCGCGCACCTCATCCTGCGCGGTCGGGCGCTGATAGGTGACCTGCCAGTGTCGTTCCCCCACCTGGCGGGCGTCCCAATCGGTGATCACCGAGAGGTCGTACTCGGTGTCCGCCGCCAGCACACAGTCGCGGTGCGCGTCGTCCGTGCGCCGCCAAAAGACCTGGCGCAGAAGCTTTTGCCCGGTGCAGCGCTGCTCGACCTCGGCCTCCGCGAGCGCCGCCGGATCGTCCGCGAAATACAGCGGACGCATCTGGCGCATGAAGGACTGCACCACCCCGACCGCCTGATCGGCCGAGAACTCCGGCGCCGGCCCGGACATCGAGTCCACCGTCTCCGGGGCCGGTATGCCGTCCGGGAACCTGAGTCGGGGGGCGGCCAGGCCGGGGGCCGGGATGAGCGTGAGGCCGCCAGACTGCCCCGGCTCGGGCTCGGCCGGCTCGGGCTCGGCCAACGCGGGTTCGGTCGGCTCGGCGTCCAGCGCGGCCAGGGTCGGGTTGCCGAAGGTCATGAAGACCACCGCAGAGCCCGCGGGCCCCCGATAGGCGCACTGCCCGCCACCGAGCAGGTCGGCGACCGCCGCGAACTCCCAGGCCTCGTCCGCGGTGGCCGGGATGAGACGGGTGGTGAGGCGCTCCAGGCCGTGCTGCTCGCCATACGCGTGGACGGCGCGGGCGTGCTCGGCGAGTGGTTCGGGGACGGAGGGGTGATCCCAACCCCACAGCCAGGTGCCGTCCTCGAGGTTCAGCGAACCGACGACCTGCACCGGCGCGACGGCCCGCTGCTGCTCGGAGGTGAAGGTGATCGTCCCGGCGGCCAGATCGACCGCCCAGGCGGCAGTGCCGAGGTTCATGAACCGGTCTTGCAAGGTGGTCTGCAACCGCAGTTGCTGCATCGCCTTGGCGCGCAGGGCATCCCAGGGCAGGTCGACGTCAGCGACTGGGGCGGTGGGGTCGGTCATCAAGCGGCTCCGGACTGGGCGGGCGGGGTGGCGCGGGCCCAAGCCTGCCATGCCCGACGGGTAGGAATGTAGGCCGCTGGCATGATCGTCTCGTGCCTGCCCTGGACCTCGCTCACGACCTGATCGAGGCCGCGCTGGCTGCGGGGATTCGTGAGCTCGTCCTGTGTCCAGGTTCACGCTCCGCGCCGCTGGCGTATGCGGCCTATGCCGCGGAAATCGCCGGCCGGGCGCGGCTGCACGTTCGGGTGGATGAGCGCTCGGCGGCCTTCCTCGCCCTGGGCCTGGCCAAGACCAGCCGGAACCCCGCCGCGATCATCACCACCTCGGGCACCGCGGTGGCCAATCTGCACCCGGCCGTGCTGGAAGCCCACCACGCGAAGGCGCCCCTGCTGGTGCTCTCCGCCGACCGGCCGGCCGCCCTGCGCGGCAGTGGTGCGAACCAGACCACCATCCAGCCGGGCATCTTCGGCGGCGCGGTGCGCTTCGAGGCCGATCTCGACGACACCGCCGATGACCCCACCGCGGTGATGACGGCGGCCGTCCGGGCCGCGCTGGGGACGCCCGACGACGCCGAGCGCCGTGATCCCGGCCCGGTACACCTCACCATCTGTTTGGCCGAGCCACTCGTCCCCGACGCGTGGCCGGTTCCCGGTATGCCGGCCCCCATCGCGCCCGCCGCCACTGCGCCTGCCTCCACGACGCCTGCCCTTGGCGCGCCCGCCACTGCGCCTGCCGCGACCAGCCCGGTCACCCTCACGTTGGCTGAGCGCACGCTGGTCCTGCTCGGGGACCTCGTCGACTCGCATACCCGGCCCCGGGTCATCGCCTGGGCCGAGCGCCGCGGATATCCGGTGATCGCCGAACCACTCGGCCGCCATCCGGACTCCACCGTCGTCTTGCCGCACGGCCCGCTGCTGCTCACCGACGCTGCCTTCGTCGACGCCCATTGCCCGGACGCGATCCTCGCGGTCGGCCGGCTCACCCTGTCCCGGCCGGTCAGTGTCCTGCTGCGCCGCCCAGGCATCATGGTGACCGCCCTAACGGACACTGCCGACTGCCCCGACCCCCTCACGGTGGTCGCCGAACGCCACGACCTGGAGTCGGTACTGGCCGCCGACGAACCCCATACCGCCGTTCCCGCCGAGGCGCAGGAATCCGCTGCCGGTCCCGCCGGCCGCCCGCGCCACGTGGCGATCATCATGGACGGCAATGGTCGCTGGGCGAAGAAGCGCTTCCTCC
>CAKZIH010000085.1 GCA_936931335.1 uncultured Nostocoides sp.
GGGGGTGGGTCAGCGCCGGTGGGCGTGCAGGCCCTCGGGGCTCAGCCCGGACCCGGCGGGGTAGATCATCTCCTGCGGGATGCGGTGACGCTGTCCGCGCACGGCCAGCCAGTAGAGCAGGCCGGTGCCGAGAAGCCCGATGATCCAGGAGATGTCGGCGCCGTTCATCGCCTCGGTCGCGGGACCGGTGTAAAAGGCGGTGTTGAGGAAGGGGATCTGGATCAGGATGCCGACCAGATAAACCAGCAGCGCCGGGACATTCCACGCGCCATACCGGCCGTTGCGGTCATAGAGCGCGGGGATGTCCACCCGCTCGCGGCTCACCAGGTAGTAGTCGACGAGGTTGATCGCTGACCACGGGGTAAACACCATGAGCAGGAAGAGCACGAAGTTCTTGAAGTTGTTGAGGAAGTCCGCCGACGCGGCCAGCGCGATGAGCACCGAGATCGCGATGAAGGCGGCCACCCACAGGGCGCGCACCATGGGCGTAATCACGGCCTTGGGCCGAATGGCGCTGGTGGTGGTGAGCAGGGTCATCGACCCGCCGTAGGCGTTCAGCGTGTTGACCGTGAGCTTGCCGACCACGATGACGAAGTAGATGAGGATGGCCACGGTCCCGCCACCGACCAGGTCGCCGATGAACCCGACCTGGTTCTTGGTGAAGCCACCCTTGGCCGCCTCGGGCAGGCCGGCGATCATCGCGCCCAGGGACATCGAGATCATCGACCCGATGACCGAGCCCCAGAGGGTGAAGTGGAAGGTCGCGCGCGCGTTGGTCGACTGCGGCAGGTAGCGGGAGTAGTCCGCGACATACGGGCCGAAGGTGAGCTGCCAACCGGCGCCGAGGCCCATGGCGAGCAGGAAACCCGGCAGGCTGAAGTCGGTCTTGCCGAAGCTGGCCAGGCCGTCGTGGTCGGTAATGGTGACGAAGGCGATCCAGGCCAGACCGATGATGCCGACGATGGTGGCGAAGCGACCGAGCCGGTGGATCCAGCGGTAGCCGACCACTGCCAGGAAGGCGGTCATCGCGCCGAAGATCACGATGCCCACCCAGGCCGCATCCACATGCAGAATGCGGTTGATCGCCTGGCCGGTGAGCACCGTGCCGGTAGCGGCGAAGCCGAGATACATCACCACCACGAGGATGAGCGGCAGGATCGCCCCGAGCACGCCGAATTGCGCCCGGGAGCTGATCATCTGCGGCAGCCCGAGGCGCGGACCCTGAGCCGAGTGCAGCGCCATGATGATGCCGCCAAGGATGTTGCCGGCCAGCAGCGCGATGATCGCCCACACGGGGTCCACCCCGCCGAGGACGACGGCGAGCGCGCCGTCGACGATCGCGGTGATCTGCAGGTTCGCCCCGCACCACAAGGTGAACTGGCTGACCGGGGTGCCATGGCGCTCGTTGGCCGGCACGATATCGATGCTGCGGCGTTCGATCCCCCGCGGGGCCTCCGCCGTGACCGGGGTGGTTTCGCTGGTCTGGGCGGCCGTGCTCATGCCGGCCCTCCCGAGCTGCGCTGATCTGCCATCGTGACTCCAATGTCGTCGAGGGGGCTGCTGGGCGTCAGCATGACACTCGAATAATCGAGTTCGCCGCCTCCGGCCGGTATGTCGTGTCTGGCCCCCGAGACATCTCCCGCGCGTGATCTGCGCATACTTCGGGGATGGCACAGCCTCCCCCTGTCCCGCGACCGGCCAAGTCGGTGCGGGCGACGGTCCGCTACCGAATCGATCCGCCTCCGCCGCCCGGGCAGCCACCGCTGACCGATGCCGTTGGCGACGTGCTGGTCAACTCAGAGACCGAGATCGTGCTCACGACCCGCCGCGGGGTGGTCCACATCCCCCGGCGGCTGGTCGTGGCCACCCGGATCATCCCGCCGGCGCCGCCGCGGCGGCGAGCGGGCGGCATACCGTCGGCAGCCGAACCCGACAGGCAGTGAACCCGCGACCTGAGCGGGCTCAGCCCGGGTTGGTGCAGATGACCTGGTCTTCGGGAATGTAGTTGGTGGTGTAGTACTCGGTCTTGACCACCTTGCCGGCCTTCTTGAAGATGCGTCCGACGGTCACATCGAAGCCCTCCCCCTTGGACTGCGGCACGCAGCCGGGGCTGTCGTCCACGATCTCCTGGGGCGCCCGGCCGTTGACGCGGGGGCCCTTCGTGGCCTCGATGTCCCAGGTCTTCTTGCCCTGGAAGGTCACCGTGATCGAGTCGGGACCGACATTCGTGGTGATCAGGATGCCGCCGGCGGTGGTGTTGGTGAACTTCTGGTCCACATCGGGCCAGGAGATCGTCGCCTCGCGGCCCTCGGGGTAGCGCGAGATGTAGAAGCTGTGCGGGTGGTACTCGTCGATCTGCGCGCCGGAGAAGAAGACGGCGTTGAACAAGGTGGTGGAGACCTGCGAGATGCCGCCGCCATAATCCTTCGTCAGCCGGCCGTTGTAGATCACCGGCGCCCCGCGGTAGCCCTTCTCCGGGGTCCGCTGGCCGAGCAGCTTGTTGAGCGAGAACTGTTCTCCCGGAGCGACATAGGTGCCATTGAGGGCGCGCGCGGCGAGGGTGATGTTGTGGGTGCGGTCGGGGCTATTGGGGAAGTTCGTGGTGAAGGTGGAGATCACCCCGGTCGGCAGGCTCTTCTTGGCCTCTTCGGTGGTGAGCTTTGCCGGGGCGGCCTTGGCCGGGATCGTCGCCGTGCGGTTGTCCGCGGTCACCGCGGCGGTGATCGCCGCCGGCACCTTGTCCGCGTCCACATCCAGACCATCCACTGAGGGCTCCACGCGGAAGGCACTGCCATCGGCGACGACCTCGGCGTCCTTGCCCTTCTTGAGCACCTTCGCCGCCAGCCCGGCCTTGCGCACCGCGGCCACCAGCTTGCCGTTGTCATAGGTCGGGGCAAGGTCGCCGTCTTTGGTCTCGAAGCGGGTGGCCGCGGCGATCGCGGCGGCAGCGACCTCGAAGGTCTTGCCGTCCACATCGACCGTCACCGGACCGGCCAGGATCTTGTCGGCGACGGAGGTCTTGACCGCCTCGGCCTCGGCGGTGGTGACCTCCGGCTCGATGGACTTGACCGCGCCCGCGATCCGGTCGGTATGCAGCCACCCGTCACCCACGGCGCTCACCGTGGCCGGTATGTCGGCCTCCTGCCCATCGATGCCCGCAGTCACCACGGCCTTGCCGCCGGTGATGGCGAGCGCGGCATTGCGCGGCTTGCTGGCCACGTCGGCGGCGGCCTTCTCCAGCGCGGCGCTCAGGCGCGAGTGGTCCATGAGCAGCCTGGCGTCTTTGTCCACGGAGCCGGTGAGCCGGTCGTAGATGTCGACCGGGTTGAGAGTGAACCCGGTCAGGCCGGCCACCGAGCCGGGGTAGTCGACCGCCAACCCGGAACTGGTCGGGTCGAGGTTGACCTGGGACTTGCCGAAGCTCACCGGCACCGGCGCCTCGGCCCGCGACTGCAGGCCCTTGCGCAGGGCGGACACGGCTTCGTCGAGGGTCAGGCCACCGACCTGGACCCCGGAGATCGTGGTCTGCGCGGGGGTCTTGGACCCGGTGGTCGCCGCGAGCGCGGCATACCCACCGGCTCCCAGCAGTGCCA
>CAKZIH010000086.1 GCA_936931335.1 uncultured Nostocoides sp.
CGGTCTCCGACGGCCTCAACCACATCAAGGTCGGCAATGTGGAGATCCCCTCGCGCGCCTACGTCTCCCAGTTCGGCTTCAAGGGCCCGGACCAGCAGAAGAAGGCTGGGGTGCTCTCCGGTGGTGAGCGCAACCGCCTCAACCTCGCGTTGACCCTCAAGCAGGGCGGCAACTTGCTGCTGCTCGACGAGCCGACCAACGACCTCGATGTGGAGACCCTGGGCTCGCTGGAGAATGCGCTTTTGGACTTCCCGGGCTGCGCCGTGGTCATCAGCCACGACCGGTGGTTCCTCGACCGCGTCGCCACCCACATCCTGGCGTGGGAGGGCACCGCCGAGAACCCGGACCAGTGGTTCTGGTTCGAGGGCAACTTCGAGGCCTACGAGAAGAACAAGATCGATCGTCTCGGGGAGGAAGCGGCGCGCCCGCACCGGGTCACCTACCGCAAGCTCACCCGCGACTGAGTCCAATCAGAATGCGTGAACGCCGCCCCTGGCCACCCGGCCGGGGGCGGCTTTCCCGTGCCGGGTTTGGTGCCTAGCTTTCGCATATCGAGCCCGAGCCGGCACCGGCTCAACGCGCCCCGAGCAGGCGCAACCCAAGGCGGCTGGTGGTCTCCCCGATCTGCGCCGGCGTGCGATGGCCGTCCGGGCGATACCAGCGGGCCACGTCCACGCATAGCGACAGCAGCGCCAGCGCGGTGTCCCGCACCTCTTCGCTGTCGAACTCTCCACGGGCCACACCTTCGGTGAGCACCGAACGGACCACCACGTCGATCTCGCGACGCAGGTCGGACAGGGCTTCGCTGTGCTCCGGGGTCAGGTGGCCGAACTCGTACTGGATGATCCGGGCGACCCGGTATTGCGCGGCATGCCAGCGAGAGAAATTCGTCAGGATCGCCGCGATCGCTTCGGTGGGGGAGGTGCTTTGCCGCGCCGCGGTGACGATCATGTCCCGCGCCGCCGTATGCCCGCGCCGGCAGATCGCATAGAGCAGATCCTCCTTAGACGCGAAATGCACATAGACCCCAGCCGGAGACAATCCGGCCCGGCTGGCGATATCCCGGGTGGTGGTCGCGTGGAAACCCTTGTCCGCGAACGCATCCGCTGCTGCTTCCATGAGCCGCAGGGCGGTCTCGGTGAGGCCCTCGGTTAGGGGGACCGGGTCCGCGACGTAGCCACGCGTCGGCATCGGCGCCTCCCTGGTCATAAGGCAGAAGTCTGCCGTACGCGGCAGTCCGGCCGCCCGCCAGCCCGGCCGCCCGCCGCGAGAGTTGGCAAGATGCGGGCCTACGGCATACCGGAAAAAAGGGGAGTGGATATGAGTGGTCGGCACGAAGGTGCGGTGGCCATTGTCACCGGGGCCTCCCGCGGCATCGGGCTGGGAATCGCGCAGCGGCTCGTCGACGAGGGCGCCCGGGTGATCCTTACCGCGCGCAAGCCCGAGGCGCTGGCGGCCGCGGTCCAATCCCTCGGCGGCCCGCAGCACGCCACGGCGGTCGCCGGCAATGCCGCCGACCCGGAGCACCAGGATGCGGCGATCGCGGCGGCGGTCGCGGCATACGGCCGGGTGTCCTTGCTGGTCAATAACACCGGCATCAATCCGGCATTCGGCCCGATCTTGGACACCCCGATGGACGCGGCCCGCAAGATCCTGGAGACCAATGTGCTAGCCGCGCTCTCCTGGACGAGCAAGGCGGTGGCCGCGGGCCTCGGGCAGGACGGCCCGGGCGCGGTGGTCAATGTCGCCTCCATCGCCGGCCTGGGTGCCACCGGCGTCCTCGGCATGTATGGCGTGAGCAAGGCCGCCCTGATCGCCCTGACCCGCGAACTCGGCTATCAACTGGCGCCCGCGGTGCGCGTCAACGCCGTCGCCCCCGCGGTCGTGAAGACCAAGTTCGCCGAGGCCCTGTATGCCGCGGACGAGGACGCCGCCGCGCGCCCCTACCCGATGCGTCGCCTGGGGATCCCTGAGGACATTGCGGGCGCGGTGAGCTTCCTGTTGTCCGCCGACGCGGCCTGGATCACCGGCCAGACCCTGGTCGTGGACGGCGGCGTCACCCTGTCCAGCGGACTCTGAGCACGGCCTTCCGCAGGTCCCCTGAGTGGCGGGTATGGGGGCCTTGACCTGCAATATTTCTCACCAATAGCGTGGCCTGCAGTGCTGGTGGTCGGCTGTGGGGGCTGTCCGGAGCCGTAGCCGAGGGGTTTTCCATGACTGACGTTTCGAGGCGAGTTGCGCTAGCGGGTGGAGTCGCGGCAGCCGGCGGGCTGGCGATGCCCGAGGCAGCGCGGGCGGCTGCGGCCTGGCCGGGACCGGATGCGACGCCGCAAGACTGGCCGCAACCGATGGGATATGCGGATCATCGCTCCTGGGAGCGCGGGGAGACGTCGCTGACCCCGAGCACCGTCGAGCGGATGCGTCTGCTGTGGAGTACCCCCGTCAATTGGATGGGGAGGGAGCCGATCGCGGTTGGTTCCAGCATCTATGCCCACACCCCGGTGCTGACCCGCCTTGATGCGGCCACGGGGACGGTGGTGTGGCAGAAGAACTACGCGGCGGGAACGACGCCGGCGTATGCGCACGGGATCGTTGTTACCGCCCAGGATGACAACCGAAAGATTCGAGCGGCCAATGCCGCCACTGGCGCCCAACTTTGGGCGAGTTGGCTGCCCGCCGGCGCGACCTGCGACCCAACGATTGTGGGCAGCGAGGTGTATGTCAGTCACGAGAACACGCTCCACGTCTACGACCTGATGACGGGCCGGCATCGTTGGCAGTGGACCGATCCGCGCACGGGTCCGGACATCGGTACTCGGCCGAATAGCACTGCGACCGTGTTCGGATCCCGCGTCTTCCTGACCCGCGCGTGCAATGCCTTGGTTGCAGCACTCGACCGGACGTCGCACGTTCCGATCTGGCAGCGGCAGATCTCCGACCGCCTCTACGGAGCACGAAATTTTGTCACGCCGGTGGCGGACGAGATCGGTTCCCTATATGTCGCGGGCGCCGACGCTGGACCTGGCGTTATTCGAGCCCTGGATCAAGGCACCGGCGCCCTCAGATGGGCCGCCGAGACTCCCGCGCAAGTGTCCCAGATTGCCCTGTCGGGCGAGACACTCGTGGTCAACGGCGAAACCGGGCTTGCTGGCTTCGACCGACGCACCGGCCGGCGCCTATGGTTCCGGGCGGTGCCGATCGGCAACGGCCTCGTCACCGGTGGCGGAGTCGAGTACGCCCAAGACAGCCAGCGCGGGGAATTGGTGGCGTGTGAGGTGGCTACAGGCCGACGTCTGACACGCGTGAGGGGGATCTACGGGCAACCTCTCGCCCTCGCTCGAGGACGACTCATCCTGCGCACCTCTGAATCAGGACACGACTGCCTCGCAGCGTTCGGTCTGGGAGCCTGACGCCCGAACCCCGGCGAGGCTCAGTCGAGAGAGAAATCAGTCGAGCGGGCCGCCAGCCACATAGATGACCTGGCCGGAGACGAAGCCGGCCTCTTCGGAGCACAGGAACGCGATGGTCGCGGCGATGTCCTCCGGCTGACCGACCCGCCCGACGGGGATCTGCGCGGCCGCGCCGGCCAGGAAGGTCTCGAAGGGCAGCTTCATGCGTTCGGCGGTGGCCTTGGTCATCTCGGTCTGGATAAAGCCAGGTGCCACCGCATTCGCGGTGACGCCGAACTTGCCCAACTCGATGGCCAGGGTCTTAGTGAACCCCTGCAAACCCGCCTTGGCCGCCGAATAGTTCGCCTGGCCGCGGTTGCCCTGGGCCGAGGAGGAGGACAGGTTGACGATGCGCCCGTACTTCTCCTGAGTCATGAACGCCTGGCAGGCGCGGGTCATCAGGAAGGCACCGCGCAGATGCACCCCGATCACCGCGTCCCAGTCGTCGCTGGACATCTTGAAGATCAGGTTGTCGCGAATGATGCCGGCATTGTTGACCAGGATTACCGGGGGGCCGAGTTCCTCAGCCACCCTGGCCACCGCCGCGCTGACCTGATCCTCGTGTGCCACATCGACTCCCACGCCGACGGCGCGGCCCCCGGCGGCGGTGATCGCCTCGACGGTTCCCGCGCAGGCTGCCTCGTCCAGATCGAGAACGGCCACGGCATAACCGTCCGCGGCCAAGCGCTGGGCAGTGGCCGCGCCGATGCCGCGGGCCGCGCCGGTGACGATCGCCACACGGGTGTTGTCCGTCATGTCACTCCTTCACCCGGCCGAGGGGGCAACCCCGGCATCGGCTAAGTTCGTATGTCGCACGTCAGCATACGAGGAGCAGGAAAATATGGATTTGTGGCCCGGACGGCCATACCCACTGGGTGCCACCTACGACGGGTCCGGGGTCAACTTCGCGCTCTTCTCCGAGATCGCCGAGAAGGTCGAACTCTGCCTCATCGACGACGAGAACGGCGAGACCCGGATCGAGTTGCCGGAGGTCGACGGCTTCGTCTGGCACGGCTATGTCCCCGGGCTGTTGCCGGGGCAGCGCTACGGCTTCCGGGTGCACGGGCCCTATGACCCGGAGCACGGGCACCGCTGCGACCCGGACAAGCTGCTGCTGGACCCCTACGCCCGCGCCATCGACGGGGAGATGGAGGGCGACCCGTCGCTGTTCAGCTATCCGATGAGCGACGTCAACCGGGGTACGACGGGGGAGCGCAGCGGTCTGGACAGCCTGGGTCACACCCTGCTCTCGGTCGTGGTCAATCCCTTCTTCGACTGGGACCAAGACCGCGCACCGCGCCACGAGTACCACGACACGGTGATTTACGAGGCGCACGTACGCGGTATGACGATGCGGCACCCCGGCATACCGGAAGAGTTGCGCGGCACATATGCGGGTATCGGTCACCCGGCCTTCATCGAGCATCTCGTCGACCTCGGTGTCACCGCCCTGGAGCTCATGCCGGTGCACCAGTTCGTCAACGATTTCCACTTGCAGGACAAGGGATTGTCGAACTACTGGGGCTACAACACCATCGGCTTCTTCGCCCCGCATAATGCCTATGCCACCTCCGGCACCCGGGGGGAGCAGGTGCTCGAGTTCAAGGGGATGGTCAAGGCGCTGCATGCGGCCGGCATCGAGGTCATCCTCGACGTGGTCTACAACCACACGGCCGAGGGCAACCACATGGGCCCGACGCTGGCCTTCCGCGGCATCGACAATGCCGCCTACTACCGGCTGGTGCAGAGCAATCCGGCGCACTATTACGACACCACCGGCACCGGCAACTCGCTGCTCATGCGCAATCCCCATGTGCTGCAACTGATCATGGACTCGCTGCGCTACTGGGTCACCGAGATGCACGTCGACGGCTTCCGCTTCGACCTGGCCGCCACGCTGGCCCGCCAGTTCCATGAGGTCGACCGGCTCTCGGCCTTCTTCGACCTGGTCCAGCAGGACCCGATCGTCAGCCAGGTCAAGCTCATCGCCGAGCCGTGGGATATCGGTGAGGGTGGCTATCAGGTGGGCAATTTCCCCCCGCTGTGGACCGAGTGGAATGGCAAATACCGCGACACGGTCCGCGACTTCTGGCGGGGGGAGGCGGCGACCCTCGGCGAGTTCGCCTCGCGCCTGACCGGCAGCTCCGATCTCTACGAGCACTCCGGGCGCAAGCCGATCGCCTCGATCAATTTCGTCATCGCCCACGACGGGTTCACGCTGCGGGATCTGGTCTCCTACAACGACAAGCACAACGAGGCCAATGGCGAGGACAACCGCGACGGGGAGAGCCACAACCGCTCGTGGAACTGCGGCGTCGAGGGCCCGACCGACGACCCCGAGGTCAACGCCCTGCGCCTGCAGCAGCAGAAGAACTTCATCACCACCCTGCTGCTCTCCCAGGGCGTGCCGATGATCGCCCATGGCGACGAGCTGGGCCGCTCCCAGCAGGGCAATAACAACGTTTACTGCCAGGACAACGAGATCTCCTGGGTCGACTGGGAACTCGACGAGGACCAGGCCGACCTGCTCGAGTTCACCCGGCGGGTGTTGCAGTTGCGCAAGGAGAACCCCGTTTTCCGGCGCCGGCGCTTCTTCGCCGGCAGCGCCGACCACGGCGGCGAGAGCGATATCCACGACATCCACTGGTTCTCCGTTTCCGGCACCGAGATGAGCGAGGCGGACTGGCGCGACGGCTACGCCCGCTCGATCATGGTCTTCCTCAACGGTGACGCCATCCCCGAGCCCGACCCGCGCGGTATGCCGATCCGCGGCGACAGCTTCCTGCTCGTCTTCAACGCCCACCACGAGGCCATCTCCGCGACCCTGCCCGGTCCGGAGTATGGCGCGGGCTGGAGCGTCGAGATCGACACGGCGGCAACGATGGTGGGCAAGCGGCCACTGCGGGCCGGCAGCGTTCTGGAGGTCCAGCCGCGCAGCATGCTCGTGCTGCGTGGGCCCTCGGAACAGAGCGGTCAGCCGCCGCGCGGCGCCGCCCGCGCGCCGGGCATCCGCACCTCGGCCAGCTAAGGCGCGTGCCGGTGCCGACGGTCCGGGTCAGGACTCCTTGACCCGGACCATGCCCTCCTGCGCGACGCTGGCCACCAATCGGCCGTCGCGGGTGAACATCCGGCCCAGTCCGAGCCCCCGGCCGGACTGGGCGCTGGGGGACTCCTGCGCATAGAGCAGCCATTCGTCCGCCCGCGCCGGCCGGTGGAACCACATCGCGTGATCGAGGCTGGCGACCCGCAGGCGGGTGTCGCCCCACCCCATACCGTGGCGGCGCAGGACCGGCTCCAACAAGCTGTAGTCGGAGGCGTAGGCGAGCACTGCGGCGTGTACCAATTCGTCGTCCGGTAGCCCGGGGGCGGCGCGCATCCATACGTGCTGGGCGGCGCGGTCGTCGTCCACGGCGACGGTGAACAGATCCCCGTCGACATGACGCAATTCGACCGGGCGGGCGGGCAGCACCTCCCGGGCGCGGGCCGACGAGGCGGGCAGCCGCAGCGACTCGTCGAGTTCGGGAACCTCCTCCGGGGTCGGGACGGCCGGTATCTCGGCCTGGTGCTCCAGCCCACCGGCGGGTTCCTGGAAGGAGGCGGTCATCGACAGGATCACCGCGCCGTGCTGGAGGGCGTGCACCCGCCGCGTGGAGAAGGACTGGCCATCGCGCAATTGCTCGACGGCGAAGCGGATGGGCTGGGAGTCATCCCCGGGGCGGATGAAATAGCCGTGCAGGCTGTGGATGCGGCGGGTGGCGGAGACATCGTGGACCGTTCGGCCGGCCGCCATCACACACTGGGCCAGCACCTGCCCGCCGAAGACCCGCTGGTGCGGCATCCGCTGGCTGGGGCCGGTAAAGACCCGCAGATCGGAGGTGCCGCGGAAACCGGGTTCCATGATGTCCGTCGTGGTCAGCGAGGCGGAACCCTCCTCGGCGAGGTTGAGAATCTCCAGCAGGGTTTCCACGGTCGCGATGGGCACGGCCTCCACCCTAGTGATTTGCATCCGCGCGGTCGGTGGCGTAGTCCTGTTCGAGTGAGCCCGCAGGAGCGCGACATCGTGGATCAGGAAAGCGACAGCCATCTGGTCGATGTCCCCTTGCGCTGGAGCGATATGGACGCCTACGGCCATGTCAACAATGTCCAATTCCTGCGCCTGCTCGAAGACGCGCGGGTCACCGCCTTCGCGCGCTGGTTCGGCGACGAGGAGAGCCTGCTCAACTCCGGCGTGCTGGTGGCCCGCCACGAGATCGAATATCTCGCCCCGCTGACCTTCCGGCATGAGCCGGTCCGGGTTCGCCTGTGGCCCACCGCTATTGGTGGCGCGAGCTTCGATGTCGGGTATGAGGTGAGCGACCCCCCGGAGGTCGGCTCGAGCCGGTATGCCCGTGCCGAGACCACCCTGGTCGCCTACGACTTCGCCAACGCCGCTCCCCGGCGGCTCGGTGCGGCCGAACGCGCCGCGCTACGCGAATTGGCCGGTGACCCGGTGCCCTTCCGGTGGCGGCAGCGATGAGCGACCTGGAGTTCCCGGACACGGAGAGTCTCGCCGACCTACAGCGCTTCGCCACCCTGGCGCGGCAGGTCGATGCGGACGCCGCGCTGCGCTTGTTGGCGGTGGGGGAGGTCTTGGCCACCTATGCCTGTGTGGTGCCCGGGCGCGGGTTGACCGGCGCCGGGGCCGTGCTCGGTCTGCGCACCTACCGGCTGGGGGCACCCCATACCGTGGACGTCACGGTGCCCGCCGCCGCGGTCCTGGACCGGATTGCCCGGGTGGCCGGCTCGAGCGGCACCAGCCTGCCGATCCCGCCGATGAGCGCTTTCGTCGCCTGGGCCGCGGTGAGCCCGCCGCGCTCGGGGTGGACCCCGGCGGGCAGCCTCGACTCGACCCTGCTCCTGGAGACCGCGCGCACCGGGATCACCGCGCTGGGGTCGCAGGGCAGCGGGATGGCCGCCGCCCTGGAGAGCGCTCGCGCGCAGGTATGGAGTGCACCCATTGCCGGCACCGAGGCACCCGCGGGGCTGGCCTTTGGCGCCTATGCATTGCGTTTCCTCACCCCCGGCGGTGAGGCCAGCCTGTGGCGCAGCGGAGCGTGGTGGCGGCTTTCGACGCCGGCGGGACATGTCCTGGCCCACTGAGCGTCACCGGGTGATTCCCCAGCGCCCTACGGTGCCCGGTATGCAGGCCCCCATTGCCCCAGAACGGATCGATACCGACCGGATCGATGCGGACGCCTTGGGAGCGGATCCGGTCGCGGCGCAGCCGCCCCGCGCATCCTCGGTCCAGTCGGAATCCGTTGACACCCAAGGGGATTCGCGGGCCTGGATTGCGTCCCTTGCCGCCATCGCCGGGGATGATCGTTGGCTGGCCGCAGAATTGGTCGCCCGCGGGGCGCAGATCGGCCAGCAGGTGATGGCCGAGGGCGACGTGGGCAGCCGGGCCAAGACCTCGGTCTCCGATGTGGTGACCATCGCCGATCACCGGGCCGAGGCCGACATCCTGGCCGCCCTGACGACGTTACGTCCCGATGATGGGGTCCTGGGTGAGGAGGGCGCGGCTCGCCCGTCGCGGACCGGACGGACGTGGATCGTCGACCCGATCGATGGGACCTACAACTACGCCCACCGGATCTCCGCCTGGTGCAGCGCGATCGCCCTCTGCGACGACGCCCGGCAGCCGCTGCTCGGTGCCATCCGTAGCGGGGTGCGCCCGCATACCTGGGTCGGGGTGCCGGCCGCGGGCGAACTGACGCTGGACGGCATACCGCAGCCTGCCTTGACCGCGACCCACCTGGGTGCAGTGTCCGTGGCCACCTATCTGCACCCGGCCAGGATGAGCGACGTCGACTGCGTGCGTCCGTGGTTGGCCGCGGTGCAAGGCGCCGCGACGATCCGGATGCTCGGCTCGGGATCGCTCGACCTGGTCGATGTGGCCACCGGGCGCGTCGGCGCCTTTCTGCAGTCGGGCACCGCCGACTGGGACTGGTGCCCCGGCCTGGCGCTGGTGACGGCCGCCGGGGGAATAGGGCGGATCGTGCATCACCGTGGCCAGCGCTGGCATATTGCCGGCAGTGCCCCGGTGGTCGAGGAGCTGGCCGAGCGCCTCCTGGGCGCCTGAGCGCGCATCTGCGCCCGCGAACTTGGTGGCGGCGCTCAAGTGCGATCCAATAGATCCTCGTGACCCTTGCCACCTCGCGCCCGACCTCCTTGCACACCCTGCACCAGCACAATGCAGCCGATTCGGCCTGGTGGCGGCACGCGGTGATCTATCAGATCTACCCGCGCTCCTTCGCCGACGCGGACGGCAACGGCATTGGTGACCTCGCCGGCGCGCGGGCGAAGCTGCCCTATCTGCAGGCGCTCGGGGTGGACGCGGTGTGGTTCTCACCCTTCTACCGCTCACCCCAGGCCGACGCCGGCTATGACGTGAGCGATTACCGCGATATCGATCCGCTCTTCGGCACCCTCACGGATTTCGAGGGCCTGCTCGAGGACGCGAATGCCTTGGGGCTCAAGGTGATCGTCGACGTGGTGCCCAATCACTCCTCCGACGAGCATCCCTGGTTCCAGGAGGCACTGGCGGCCGCTCCCGGCAGTCCCGAGCGCGCTCGCTACCTCTTCCGCGACGGCCGCGGCGCCAATGGCGAACTGCCGCCGAACAACTGGAAGTCGGTGTTCGGCGGACCGGGGTGGACCCGGATCACCGAGGCGGACGGCTCGCCGGGGCAGTGGTATCTCCACCTCTTCGACACCAAGCAGCCCGACTTCGATTGGGATAACCCGCAGGTGCGCGCCGAGTTCCACGAGGTGCTGCGCTTCTGGCTGGATCGCGGGGTTGCCGGCTTCCGGGTCGACGTCGCCCACGGTCTGGTCAAAGAGCCGGGCCTGCCGGACTGGTCGGGCCCGCAGGAATTGCTGGCCCCCGACGACCAGGAGCCCACGGCGGTCGCCCCGATGTGGGACAAGGACGGCGTGCACGAGATCTACGCCGGTTGGCGTCAGGTGCTCAATGAATATGGCGACCCGGAGCGCATCATGTGCGCCGAATGCTGGGTGCACCCGCCGGAGCGCGCCGCCCTCTATGTGCGTCCGAGCGAGTTCCACCAGGCGTTCAACTTCGCCTTCCTGGAATCCCCTTGGCGGGCAACGGATCTGCGCAAGGTCATCGCCGAGTCGCTCCAGACATGCGATTCCGTGGGCGCGCCGACCACCTGGGTGCTGTCGAATCACGATGTGATCCGGCACGCCACCCGGCTGGCGCTGCCGATCGGGGAGCGGCGGCCCAACGGCATACGGGCCAGTGATCCGCAGCCGGACGCCGCCCTCGGGCTGCGCCGCGCGCGGGCCGCGTCCACGCTGATGCTCGGCCTGCCGGGCTCCGCCTACGTCTACCAGGGCGAGGAGCTCGGCCTGCCCGAGGCCACCGCGCTGCCCGACGAGGTGCGCGAAGACCCGGTGTTCACGCGCACCGGGGGAGTCGAGGTCGGTCGCGACGGGTGCCGGGTGCCGCTGCCCTGGGCCGGCGACGAGCCGGGGCTGGGCTTCGGACCGACCGGCAAGACCTGGCTGCCGCAGCCGGAGTCGTATGCCGACCTCGCCGCCGATCGTCAACTGGGGCAGCCCGATTCAACGCTGGAGCTCTACCGTCGCCTGCTCTCCCAGCGCTCCGAGCGCGGGCTGGGTCTGGGATCGCTGGCCGAGACGGACGAGTTCGGTCCGGACGTGGTCGCCTATCTCAATAGCGGGACCGGCCAGAGCGCCGAGACGCTCATCCTGCTCAACCTCGGCGAGCAAGCGGTTGCCCTGCCGGCCGGCGCGCAGGTGGTGGTGGCGTCTGGCGAGCTGACCACGGATGGCGCGGTTCCGGTGGACACCGCTGTCTGGGCACAGCTCTAGGAGAAAAGATGCGGGCCGCCGACCACCCCTACTTCGACCTGACCGGCCCGGTCGGGCTGGCGCACCGGGGTGGGGCGGCATACGCACCGAATCATCTGCGGGAGAACACGATCGCGGCCTTCGCGCAGGCCGTCTCGCTGGGCTATCGCTATCTGGAGACCGATGTGCACGCCACCAGGGATGGGCACCTGGTGGCCTTCCACGACGACCGTCTGGACCGGGTGACCGATCAGACCGGGGCCATCGCGCAGACCCCGTACGCCCAGGTGAGTCGGGCGCGCACCCGCGCCGGCGACCCGATCCCCACCCTCGCTCAGGTGCTCGAGGAGTTCCCGCACGCCCGGATCAATATCGATGTCAAGGCAGCTGGCGCAATCGCCCCGCTGGTCGAGCTGATCCGAGCGACGAACGACTGGGAGCGGGTGTGCGTCGGGTCTTTTTCGGAGCGCCGGCTGTGGGCGACCCGGCGGGCTCTCGGCCGTCGGCTGGCGACCGCCGCCGGTCCGGCGGGCGTCGTCGGCTGGCGGTTCGGGCCGGCCGTGGTCGAGCGGTGGGTGCATTCGCCCGCCCCGGTATTGCAGATCCCGGTCGACTATCTGGTGCGCGGACGGCGGGTGCGACTGGTGACCTCAGCTCTGGTGGAGCGGGTGCATCGCGCCGGTAAGCATGTGCACGTCTGGACCATCGACGACCCGGACCAGATGCGCGAATTGCTCGACCTCGGCGCTAATGGCATCGTCAGCGACCGGATCGACCTGCTGCGCGAGGTGCTGGCCGAGCGCGGCCGGATCCCGTGAGCGTCATACGGGCGCGTGAGCTTCAGTCCAGTCGGTTGACCAGGGAGTAGGCGGCGCGGGTCAGATAGTCGCGCAGCACCAGGTAGTGGGCCTCGTCCAACTCCAGGGTGTCCACGGCATTCATCATGTGCAGCAGCCAGCGGTCTCGCATATCCGGGGTGACGGCGAAGGGCACATGCCGCATCCGCAGCCGCGGGTGCCCGCGCTGTTCGGAGTAGGTCGTCGGTCCGCCCCAGTACTGCTCAAGGAACATCCGCAGCCGGTTCTCCGCCGGGCCCAGGTCCTCCTCGGGGTAGAGCGCCCGCAGCGGCTCGTCCTGGGCCACCCCGACATAGAAGGCCGAGACCAGCCGGCGGAAGGTCTCGTGCCCGCCCACCTGGTCGTAGAAGGTCGTCGTCGTCTCGCTCATGCCGGGCCTCCGTATGCCGTGCTGCCGGGCCCGGGTGCGCCCGGCACCCCGGCCTTATCCAGTGCTTCCTTGCCACGCAAGCGCAATGCGCGCTGCACCGCGAACTCTTCTCCCGCAACGCATTTGGCGAGCATGCGCAAAGTGGTGACGCCACCGGCGATCGCCTCCACGCCGAGCACCTGCGGGCGCCCCAGGAGGCGATCGCGCCATACCGGATCGGCATGGAAAGCGTCGGCGACGCCCGCCAGGGCGGCGAGCGCCGCCTCGAGATCGGCGTCATAGGCGACCGGGAAATCCACGACGGCCTGGGCGAAACCCTGGCTCTTGTTGCCCACGCGGAGCACCTCGCCATTGCGCACATGCCAGGTCACGCCAGTGGCATCCCGCAGCGTGGTGATCCGCAGGGAGACCTCCTCGACAGTTCCTACTACCTCGCCCAGGTCGACCACATCACCGACGCCATATTGATCCTCCATGATCATGAAGATCCCGGAGAGGAAGTCCTTGACCAGGGCCTGGGCGCCGAAACCGAGCGCCAGCCCACCAACCCCGGCCGAGGCCAGCAGTGGAGCGAGCGGGATGCCCAGCAGGGACATCACCGTAAGCACCGCGATCAGGGCGATGACGAAGGTCACCACACTGCGTAAGAGCGACCCCAGCGTCGCCAGCCGCTGCCGATGCCGGTCCGCGGACCAGCCCGCCGCGTGGGCGAGCACCCACCCGGTCCGGGACCGATCTGCTCGGTCACCGCGCTCGATCGCCACCGCGATGGTGCGCCCGGTGATCCGGTGCAGTACCCAGCGCGCCACCACGGCCAGCACAATGGTCGCCAGGATCCGGATCGGAGCGCCCTGGAACCAGACCCAGGCCTCGCGCGCGCTCACTTCGGCCAGGGCCACCGGGGTGGCGGCGGGCAGCATCACCCGGCGGCGCGGTCGCGTTCCTGGGCCGAGACGGCCCGGGCCACCGCGTCGCGATTCTCGGCGACCACCCGGCGCAGGGCATCATCGGCTTGCGGGTTGGCGTCCAGCCAGCCATTGGAAGCGTCGAGCAACTCCGGTCCGGCGAGCGTCATCGGATAGAACTTGTTCATCTCCTCGACGATCCCGAAGGTGCGGGCGCTCCAGACATCGAACAGCATCTCGTGGAAGCGCGCGATATACGGCTGCAGCAGAGCGGGATCCGCGACCCGGGTGAAGCCCAGAGCCAGGTTCTGGATGACCGAGTTCTGGGTCGTGTCCGCGACGATGCCCTGCTGCCAGGCGGCCTCCTTGGCCTCTGCGGTGGGCTGGGCGGCCCGCGCCCGCGCGGCGCGCTCCCGGCCGGTAGAGGTGGCATCCCGCTCCGCCTCGGCCGCGATCTCCGCATCGCCGATGGCCCCGGTCGCGGCAAGGGCGGTCACCAGGGTCCAGCGCATCTCCGTGTCCACGGCCAGACCGGGGATGCTCTGCGAGCCGTCCAAGAGCCCCGCGATCAGTTCGGTGTCGTCGCCCGGCTCGAGCAAGGAGGCGTAACCGGTAACCAACTGCAGTTGGGCATCGCTGCCTTCCGGGGCGGCCAGCGCCAGCGTCCGCAGGCGCTCGATCGCAGCGGCGTGCAAAGCTTCCCGGTGCTCCGGTGCGGCATACGTCAGCAGGCAGGTAGAGATCTGGGAGAGCAGGCTGCGCAGCAGGGTGGAGTCGCTCTCGCCGTCGATCACGTCGAGGGCGTAGGGCAGGTAGTCGCTCGCGCTCATCTCCCCGTCGCGGGTCATATCCCACAGGGTGGCCACGGCGAGGGAGTGCGGCAGGGTGTCGGTGAACCCACGCGGGTGGGCCAGCACCGTCGCCAGCGACCGCTCGTCGAACCGGGTCTTGGCGTAGGCGAGGTCGTCATCGTTGACCAACACCAGGTCCGGTGCCGGGCGACCGATCAGGGCCGGGATCTCGGTGAGAGCGCCGTCCACGTCGAGCTCAATCCGGTCGGTGCGGGTCAGTCGCTCGCCGTCGAGGTCGTACAAACCGACCACGAGGGTATGCGGGCGCAACTGCTCGTCACCGGAGGCGACGGACTGCTCGATGCGCGCGGCGCTGATCAGGCCGCGGTCATCGGTCTGCAACACCGGGCGCAGCAAGTTGACACCGGCGGTCTCCAACCATTGGGCCGACCACGTCTTCAGGTCCCGGCCCGAGGCGGCTTCCAGTTCAGTGAGCAGATCAGCGAGGGTGGTGTTGCCCCAGGCATGCTTGGCGAAATAGGTCCGCAGGCCGGCGACGAAGGGCTCGCGGCCCACATAGGCGACCAACTGCTTGAGCACCGAGGCGCCCTTGGCGTACGTGATGCCGTCGAAGTTCACCTCGACGTCGTGCAGATCCCGGATGGGGGCAACGATCGGGTGGGTGGAGGAGAGCTGGTCCTGGCGGTAGGCCCAGGCCTTCTCGTGAGTGCAGAAGGTGGTCCACGCGCTGGACCATTCGGTGGCCTCCGCCTGGCAGGTCGTGGAGGCCCACTCGGCGAAGGACTCGTTGAGCCACAGATCGTCCCACCAGCGCATGGTGACCAGGTCGCCGAACCACATGTGCGCCAACTCGTGCAGGATCGTCAGGGCGCGGCGCTCCACCAGCGCATCCGGGACCTTGCCGCGGAAAACATAGAGCTCGTTGATGGTCACGCAGCCCGCGTTCTCCATCGCGCCCATGTTGTATTCCGGGGTGAAGATTTGGTCGTACTTGGTGAAGGGGTATGCCGAGTCGAACATCTCCTCGAAAAAGGCGAAGCCGGCCTTGGTGCAGGCGAGCACATTGTCCGCGTCCAGGTGCGGGGTCATCGACTTGCGACAAAAGACGCCGAGCGGAATCTCGCCATTCCGGGTTCGCACCGAGTCGCGGACCACGTCATACGGGCCGGCGACCAGGGCGGTGACATAGCTACTGAGCCGGTCGGTGGCGGGGAAACGCCATACCGCCTTGCCATCGCCGAGCGCCTGCGGCTGCGGGGTGATCGAGTTGGAGAGCACCTGCCAGTGGTCCGGGCCGGTGATCCGGAAGGTGAACTCGGCCTTGAGGTCGGGCTGCTCGAAAACCGCCATCACCCGCCGGCTGTCCGGCACCTCGAACTGCGTATAGAGGTAGACCTCCTCATCGACCGGGTCCACGAACCGGTGCAATCCCTCGCCGGTGTTCATATAGGCGCAGGTGGCGTCCACGACCAGCTCGTTGTCCGCGGCGAGGCCCGGCACGCGGACCCGGTTGCCGTCGAAATGCGTTGCCGGATCGAGGGATTCGCCGTTGAGGGTGATCGCCTCCACGCTCGGCGCGATCAGGTCGACGAAGGTCTCGGCGCCGGGCTCGGTGCAGCGGAACCGCAGCGTCGTCACGCTCCGGAAGGTCTGCGGCGAGGTGGTCAGGTCGAGGTCGACGTGGTAGCTCGTGGTCGACAGGATCCGCGCGCGCTCGCGCGCCTCCGTCGCGGTCAGGTTGGTGCCGGGCACGTCGGTTCTCCTCTATTGCGCTGCTGATCAGGTAGCGGGCCGCTGACCATACTTACATGTGGCCCAGAAGGTGACAGAATGGCCCGGTGACCCCTTCCCCCATGGGCTCGCTGGATCCGGCATCGCCGGCTGCCCGGTCGAATTTGCGCACCCTACGCCTGGGCTGGGGGCACTGATGCGAGTCCATCTCGGCGGCGACCACGCCGCATACGAACTCCTGCAGGCCCTGGTGGCTTATCTGCCCGAGATCGGGCATGAGCCGGTGAACCACGGACCGCACGCATATGACCCCCAGGACGACTACCCGGTCTACGTCCTGCGCGCTGCGAAAGCCGTCGCCGACGAGCCCGGCTCGCTGGGCATCGTCCTGGGGGGCTCGGGCAATGGCGAGCAGATGGCGGCCAACAAGGTCGCGGGCATTCGGGCGGCGCTGGCCTACAACGAGGAGCTGGCCCGGCTGGCACGGGAGCACAACAACGCCCAGGTGCTCTCCATCGGCGCGCGGATGAACACGGTCGAGGAGGCCAAGGCGATGGTTCGCACCTTCTTGGACACGCCGTTCTCCGAGGATCCCCGCCATCAGCGGCGCCTCGCGATGCTCGACGCCTATGCGTCGGATGGCGCGCTGCCGCCGCTGCCCGAACCGGCCTGACCATGGCCTCTCGCGCCGAGCCGGCTCAACTCGCACTGCGTCACCGGTGGTGGCGCTCGTATGCCGGTTATGTCAGTGCGCTGCGCCTGTCCGAGCGGGTTCGCTGGTCGGCTTTGGTCCTCCTCTCCGGCCTCATCGCGCTCGGCCAATGGCATTGGGGGGCAACGATTCCGGCGTTCTCCTATGCCCCCGTGCTGATCCTGGGCGGGCTCTTCCTCAGTCCGCGCCCCCTGGCCGGCCTCTTCGGCTGGGTGGGGGTCTGCGTGCTCGCCGGGCTGTATTTCGTCGGTGCCGACACGGTCCGCACCACCATGGCGGTGCTGGCCGTGGGCGTGACCATGGGGGCGATGTATGTCTTCGCTCGGGCGCGGGATGAGGTGGGCACGCTCGGCATCGGCAGTGAGTTGATGCTGCGTGATCTGCAGCGCCGGCACGGCTCCCTCGCCGATCTGCCCCCCTTGCCGCAGGGCTGGCACGCCGAGGCGGCAATCGCCGGTGCCCACGGCGACCCCTTCGCCGGCGACGCACTGCTGTGCGCGGAGGGCTACACCAACCGTCACCTGGAATATTGCCTCATCGACGTCAGCGGCAAGGGGAGCCGGGCCGGTGCCCGCGCCCTGACCACGGCGTCTGCCCTGAGCGGGTTGCTCGGCCAGGTGGAACCCACCCGCTTCCTACCGGCCGCCAACTCCTATCTGGTGCGACAGAAGTGGGGAGAGGGCTTCGCGACCGCGGTGCACCTGGAGCTCGAGCCGAGCTCCGGGCAGTTCTCCCTGAGCGGCGCGGGGCATCCGCCCGCCATGCACTTCCAGATGGCCAGCGGTCGTTGGTCGCGGGTCGCCCAGACCTCCGGGCCCGCCCTCGGTCTGATGAATGAGGTGCCCTTCCCGCGGGTGAGCGGACAGTTGGCTCCCGGCGACGCCCTCCTGCTCTATACCGACGGGGTCATCGAATCGCGCGACAACGAGCTCGCCGATGGGATCGACTGGATGGGCGGGCTCGCCGAGCGCGCCATGAATGCCGGTACCTTCGCCGGGCTCGCGGAAGAGCTGGTCGCCGATGCCCGCGGTGGGACCGAGGACGATCGCACGGTGCTGGTCGTCTGGCGGCATTGGTGACGGCCGCCGGCAGCGGCCATCCGGACAACCTCAGCGAGCTGGACCCGGGCAGCCGCGGCGGCTGGCCCACCGGCACGGATCATCCCCGCACGGTGCGTACCTTCACCCCGCGCTTTCGCGTCTCCGAGCTCACCAAGCAGCGGATGACCGAACTCCTGCCCCGGTATGCCGTCTCCCTTCCCCTCGATCCGGTGGGCGCGTTCGGACGCAGCGCACCGCTGGTGCTGGAGATCGGCTCCGGTCATGGTGCGGCCGCCATTGGCTACGCCCTGGCCAACCCCGGGCATGACGTGTTGACCGCCGAGGTGCACCTGCCGGGGGTGGTGCGCATGCTCGCTGCCGCCCAGCAGCGGGGCGCGCAGAACATCCGGGTCTATCCCGAGGACGCGATGCACCTGCTTGGCGGCGGGCTCGCCGACCACAGCGTGCACGCCATACACCTGCTCTTTCCCGATCCGTGGCCCAAGGCCAAGCACGCCAAGCGCCGGTTCGTGCAGCCCACCACCTTGGCGGCATTCCGGCGGTTGCTGGTGCCGGGCGGGACTCTATTGGTGGCCACCGACCACCCGGTGTATGCCGCGTGGGTGCGCGAGCAGTTCGCGGCCGACGACGGCTTCGTGGTCAGCGAAGTGGCCCGCCCGTCGTGGAAGGACGAGGACGGCTTCGAGGGCAAGGGCGCGGCCGCGGGCCGACGGTCCGTTTACTTCCAGGCCGTCGCCCGGGACTGAACCGGGCTCAGCGGGTCCCGGCCCGGTGGCGCTAAACGGCTGAGCTCAGTGGCGGCGCGGGCGCATGACCGCAAACGCGAGCCCGGCCAGGCCGAACAGGGCCAAACCGATGAAGGTCTTCTTGACCAGGCCCCAGTTGGCGCCGCCATTGAAGATGTCCTCGGCGAAGGTGCCGACCTTCTCCTGAATGCCCGGACCCTCGGTGGTTGTCGACGAAGCGCCGGCTCCGCCGCTACTGGTGCTGCTGGAACTGGTGGAGGAGACCGAAGACGACGACGAGGTGGGGGCCTGCGTCGTGGTGCCGGTGGGGACGGGGCCGCTCGGCTGAGAGGTCGACGTCGGGGCCGGGGTGGACGAGGTACCGCTCTGGGTCGTCGTCGGGGGCCGCGTGGTCGTCGGCTGGGTGGTCGTCGGCGGCCGGGTGGTCGTCGGGGTCGGCGGGGTGTAACTGGTCGTCGAGGTCGGCGGCGGGGTGTAGCTCGTGGTCGTTGTGGTGGGCGGCTCGT